>JBBIHL010000027.1:0-13239 GCA_037447075.1 Candidatus Eiseniibacteriota bacterium
CGGGCGGTGCCGGGGGCCGGCTTCTTCGCGGGCGCGGGCTTGGGCTCCGGCGGCGCGGGAGCGGCCTGACGCATCTCCTCGCCGCCCGCGCGCCAGCGGCCGGGCTGCAGACGGAAGCTCACGCGGTGCTCGCCGGTGTTGGCGTCGGGACTGTAGGCGTAGTCGAGCCACATGCCGTTCTTGCCCGCCCCCAGGCCGAAGGTGGGGCCGTTGAGCAGGTCGTCGGCCGGTCCGCCCAGCTCCTTGCGGTAGCCCGCGCGCAGCGCGACCAGCTCGTTCCAGGTCCACTCCACTCCGCCGCGCACGTCGTTGGTGTAGCCGGCGGGCGCGTTGAAGTCGAGCGCCATGCGCACGCCGTAGGCGGGGAGCGCGACGCTCGCCCCCAGTCCCACGTTGCGCGGAAACGGGTAGCTGGAACCCGCGTAGCGCATCGAGCCGCCCAGGTTCTGCACCGCGAGGCCGAATGCCGCCGGGCCCAGCCGCAGCTGACCGCCCAGGTCGAAGGTCACGCCGCTCCCCGTGACGGCGCTCAGATCCTCGCGCGCGTACTTGACCGTGACGCCCGCCGTCGCCGCGTCGCGCACGGCGCGCGCGACGGTGACCGACGCGGCCAGGTCGCTGGCGCTGAAGGTCCCGGTGGGGTTGCCCAGGGCGTCGCGCCCCTCGAAGCTGCCGAGCGAATGGTAGACCGCCCCGCCCGCCACGTGCAGCCCCTGCCAGCGGGTGCGGCCGCCGAAGGCCAGCCACTCGCGGCTGCTGTTCGGATCGGTGGGCGCGTGCCCGAAGCCCAGCTCGGCGCCTCGCAGCCAGGCCAGCGCCGCGGGGTTCACCGTGGCGCCGCCGATCTCGTCGGACCAGGCCACGCCCGCGCCCCCCAGGCCGGCGTCGCGGGCGCTGCCCGAGAGCAGCAGGAAGTTCGCCGACGTGGTCCCGGCCGACGGCGAGGCCGCACGGGCTCGCTCCGGAGCCAGCGCCGCGACCAGCACGGCCGCGACCAGCAGGGAGGCGGGCAGGCCCGCCCCGAGCCGGGCCGGCCGGTGGACACGATCCGCGGACGTCATGGCATTCTCCTCCCCGCCTACGGGACGCGCACCAGGCGCACCCAGTGGTCCGAGCCCACCAGCCGCGCGCGGAAGACGCCCGGGGCCAGCGCTTCGCCCGATTCGTTCTTGCCGTCCCACACCACGAGCTGCACCCCCGCCGGCAGCACTCCCAGCTCCAGCAGGCGCACGCGGCGGCCCACCGCGTCCACGATCTCGAGCGAGCCCGCGGATCCGCTGCCGGCCACGTTGATCGGGAAGGTCACGGCCCCCGAGCTGGGATTCGGATAGGGGGCGTCCAGGGTGGCGGAGCCCGCGGCCGCGGCGAGCTGCACGGTGACCGTGGCGCTGCGGGCGCTCTCGTTGCCGCTCAGGTCCGTCGCGGTGACCTGGTAGTAGACCGCGTTCGCGCTCGCGGGCAGGTTGCTGTCCAGGAATTGCGGCTGCGAGAGCAGGCTGCCGCTGATCCGCACGTACCCGGTGGTGGGCTCGGTGCTGCGGTAGACGGAGTAGCCCGCCAGGTCGGGTTCGACGTTGTCGTTCCAGTCCAGCTGGACGTCGCCGCCCGGCCGGCTCGACCGTACGCCGCTGGGCGCCGAGGGCGGCGCGGTGTCGAGGACCCAGTCCCAGCGCAGCACGTTGGAGATGCCGGACCAGTTGCCGGCGTCGTCCACCGTGCGGATGGCGAAGTAGTAGGTGGTGCCCTGGGTGAGGCCCCGCACCACGAAGCTCTCCCGGGCGCCCGCCGGCGCCGGGGCGGGCACGCCCGCGATCGGGGTGGCCGAGCTCCAGTTGGAGAGCGTGATCGTCGAGAGGGAGACGCGCAGGTCGTAGGCCGTCGCGGTTCCCACCGTGCCGTCGTCCCCCGGGGCAGTCCAGACCAGGCGCACCGTGTCGGCCTGGGCCCGGGCCGTCCCGGGCAGCGCAACGGCCCACGCCAGTGCCGCCCACAGCAACGCTCCGCGCGGAGATCTCATGCGATCACGCCTCCCTGTCGTCGCGCACGTCGTCAGCGCCGCGCCCACCCCGAGCGGCCGGATCGAGCGTTATACCCCGCACGGGCGGCGATTGCTCCACCCGTCCCGTTCAGCCAGATCCAGCCCACGGTGACGTCGGTGATGGCGGCGGGCGCGATGGTATCGAGCGTGGTCCCGCTGGCGACGTTCGAGAGCGCGCTCACGTTCCCCGCGTCGTCCGTCACCTTCATCGCGAAGTAGTAGGTCCTCTGGTTCGCCAGCCCCGCCACCACCATGCTCTGGGCCGTCCCCGGAGCCGCCGGCACGGGCTCTCCGCTCGCGGGCGTGGCGGAAGCCCAGTTGGACGCGGTGACCGGCGAGGTCGAGTAGCGCACGTCGTAGCTCGCGGCGGTGCCGGTGAGGCTGTCGTCGCCCACCGCGCTCCACGACAGCGCGAGCGAGTTGCCCGTGGGGCTCCCCACCGTGAGGTTCGCCACCGGGGCGGGGCGGGTGGTGTCCGGCGCCGCCAGCGTGGTGCGCGAGATCACGTTGGAGAGCAAGGACCAGTTGGGGACCTCGTCCGCCGTCTTGATCGCGAAGTAATAGGTGGTGGAGGGCTGCAGGCCGGTCACGGTGAAGGTCTGCGTGTTGCCTGGCGCGGCGGGCGCCGGCTCGCCGCTCGCCTGGGCCGCGGAGCCCCAGTTGGAGGGCGTGATCGGCGCGGTCGAATAGCGAACGTCGTAACCGGCCGCCGTCCCGGTGAGGCTGTCGTCACCCACCGCGGTCCAGGTGAGGCGCACGCTGTTGGAGGTCACCGCCTGCGAGAGAGCGAGCTTCGGCGTCATCATCAAGCCCAGGCACGCGAGTGCCAGTCCGAACGATCGGCGCATCGCTTCCTCTGGCGCCGCCGCCAGGGACACGACGCGCTCCGCGGATCGTTCGTCCCAGCCGGCCGACGCGTGATGTTACGAGCTGCGTTGCAGGTAAGCGGCGCTGGTCCTACGGGATCCTGACTTCCTGTCGCGCACCGCGGGCGGGCCCGCGCAAGCCACTTGCGCCATCCCGCCGCCGAGGCCGGGCGGTTTCACAGCAGGAAGCATGCCCCCGGGGGGTTCGCGAATGCGGGACGGCGTCGGGATCGTCGGAGCGCCCGGAATTCCCGTCGGCATCTGGGCTTCGGGCGCCGGAGCGGGGGTGCGTGCGGAGTGCCGGAGCGAGGCGCGCCGGGGGAAATGCAAGGTCGCCGGCCGGGTACTGCAACGGCCGTGGCCGCGTCGCACGGGCCGGCGGTCGGGCGTCGCATGCCCCCCCATTCGCGGCCCCAATGCGCTGCCCCGGGCAGGGTTGACCGCGTCGGCCCCCCACCCCCGGCGAGCGTCCCACCAGGCGCCGCACACGCCGGTTCGAACCCCCACGCGCCCGCGCGATTGACACACCTGGGCAGCGCCGCTAACATTATTGCGTACAGCGTACTCCCCTGCCTCCCCTGGGTGACGGGAGAAGGCCCGCAGGAAGGGGCGGCCGGGCATTCCTCAGGTTGGGCCGCGCGTCCTTGCCTGCCGACGGCAGTTCTCTGAACCGCTCGCTCCGGGCCCACAACACACCCATCGGACTCCGCGCTGCCCGGGAGTCCGCGGACATCGAGGCATCCGCCGTGCGCGATCCATTGACCCCTGTTCCCGGCCGCGACGGGGCCGGCAGCGCGGGGCGCTGAAGCCGTGGCGCTCGACCGCGACGCCATCCTGAAGGACGCGGTCCGACTGGGGGCCTCCGACCTGCTCCTCTCGTGCGGGCACCCCATCATGGTGACGCTGGCCGGGCGGCTGGTGCCGCTGGACGGCAGCGGGCCGCTCCGGGAAGAGGAGACGCGCCGCTTCGCCGAGAGCTTCCTTTCGCCCGCCGCCCGCGAGGCCTTCGAGCGCGAGCGCGAGATAGACCTGCGCTACCACCTGGAGGGCGTCGCCAACTTCCGCGTCAACGTCTTCGTGCAGCGCGGCGCGTGGGGCGTGGCCGCGCGCATCGTGCCGCTGCGCATCCCGCTGCCCAAGGAGATCGGGCTGCCCAACCACGTGGTCGAGCGGCTGCTGGCCATCACCCGCGGGCTCATCCTGGTGACCGGACCCACGGGGGCGGGCAAGTCCACCACCATCGCCTCGTTGCTCCAGCAGGTCAACCTCTCGCCGACCCGGCGCCACATCGTCACCATCGAGGACCCGATCGAGTTCACCTTCAGCGGCGGCAACTCGGTGGTGGACCAGCGTGAGGTGGGGAGCGACACGCCCTCCTACGCCAGCGGGCTCAAGGGCGCGCTGCGCCAGCTCCCGCACATCATCTTCGTCGGCGAGATGCGCGACGTGGAGAGCGTGGCCATGGCGCTGAGCGCCGCCGAGACCGGCAACGTGGTGATCTCGACCATGGCGACCCCTTCGGCGGCCCAGACGGTCACCCGCATCATCGACAGCTTCCCCGCGGGGCAGCAGCCGCTCATCCGATCCCAGCTCGCGCTCACCCTGAAGGCGGTGGTGTCGCAGGTGCTGCTGCCCCGCGCCGACGGGCGCGGTCGCGTGGCCGCCCGCGAGGTGCTGTTCGTGAACCAGGCGGTCCAGAACCTGATCCGCGAGGACAAGGTGCACCAGATCACCAACGTCATGGCGACCAGCGCGCGCGAGGACATGGTGACGCTCGACCAGACGCTGAGCGAGCTGGTGCACCGCGGGGTCGTGGCCTTCGAGACCGCCCATCCGTGGTTCGAGGATCCCGAGAAGCGCGCCGCGGTGCAGAAGCGGGCGTATCGCCCGGCCGCGGTCGCGGGGGTCCGGCGGGGGGCCGCCTCGTGAGCGCCCTTCCCTATCGCCTCTCGTCGCGCCGCCTGGGCGAGCTGCTGATCGAGCGCGGCGCCATCACGCCCGAACAGCTCGACCGGGCGCTCCAGTCGCGCGACGGCAGGCGCGAGCGGCTGGGCCAGGTGCTGGTGCGCCTCGGCCTGCTGGACGACCAGGACCTGGCTTCCCTGCTGGCCCAGCAGTTCTCGCTCCCCCTGGCCGGGGCGGACGACCTCTCGCGGGCCGACCCCGAGGCCGTGAAGCTGGTCCCCGAGCACCTGGCGCGCGAGGCCGTCCTCATCGCGCTGCGGCTCGAGGGGAACGCGCTCGAGGTGGTGGTCTCGGACCCGCTGGACGTGGTCTCGCTCGACCACGTCCGAGCGCTCTCCCCCGGCCCGCTCCGGCTCAAGGTGGGCCGGCGCTCCGAGATCCTCGAGGCCATCAACGAGTTCTACCAGGAGATCCGCGCCTCCGAGAAGGTGGGCGAGATCCTCGACAAGCTGGACGTGGCGGTGGGCGAGAGCGAGGAGTCCCCGGACGTGGACCTCGCCGCCCTGCGCCAGCAGGTCGAGGACGCCCCGGTGGTGCGCCTGGTGAACCTCATGCTGGCGGAGGCCATCGAGGAGCGCGCGAGCGACATCCACCTGGAGCCCAGCCGCGAGCGCGTCATGGTGCGCTACCGCATTGACGGCGTGCTGCACGAGGTCATGCGCCCGCCCAAGAACCTCCAGATGGCCCTGGTCTCGCGCGTCAAGGTCCTGGCCGATCTGGACATCGCGCAGCGCCTGGTGCCCCAGGACGGCCGCTTCACGGTGCATCTGCCCGACCGCGAGGTGGACGTGCGCGTCTCCACGCTGCCCACCGCTTACGGCGAGAAGGTGGTGCTGCGCCTGTTCGACAAGGGCGCCTTCCGCCGCGAGGTGCGCGAGCTGGGCATGGACGAGCTGTCGCTGGCGCTCTTCAGCCGCGCCATCCGGCTCCCCTACGGCATGATCCTGATCTCGGGCCCCACCGGGAGCGGCAAGACCACCACGCTCTACGCCGCGCTCAACGAGATCAAGTCCTCCCAGCGCAACCTGGTCACGGTCGAGGACCCCATCGAATACCACATCGAGACCGTCAACCAGGTGCACGCCAACCACAAGGTCGGCATGACCTTCGCCCGCGCCCTGCGCGCCATCCTGCGCCAGGACCCCGACGTCATCATGGTGGGCGAGATCCGCGACGAGGAGACCGCCGACATCGCCGTCAAGTGCGCGCTCACCGGCCACCTGGTGTTCTCCACCGTGCACGCCAACGATGCCCCGGCCACCGTCACGCGCTTGGTGGACATGGGGGTGCCGCGCTACCTGGTGGGCTCCGCGGTGTCGCTGGTGATGGCCCAGCGCCTGGTGCGGCGGGTGTGCGAGCGCTGCCGGGAGCCCTACCGCGGGGAGGCGGAGGCCCTGAGCGTGCTGGGCGAGGAGGGCCTGGCGCTGGTGGGTCACACCCTGTGGCGCGGGCGGGGCTGCCTGGCCTGCAAGCAGACCGGCTACATGGGGCGCACCGCGCTCTTCGAGATGCTGGAGATGACCCGCCCCATCCGGCGCCTGGTGCTGGACGGGATGAACGACGACCAGCTGCGCCACGTGGGCCTGCAGCACGGCATGATCTCGCTGCGCGCCAGCGGCCTGCGCGCGCTCAAGGACGGCGTCACCACGGTGGACGAGGTGCGCGCCGCCACGCTCTCCTCCGATGCCTAGCTACTTCTACCGCGCCCGGGACCAGAGGGGCGACGCCCACGAGGGCGTTCAGGTCGCCGCCAGCGAGGACGAGGTGGTGCGCGCCCTGGAGCGGGCGCAGCTCTTCCCCATCTTCATCGAGTCGCACGCCGCGGAGCGGCCCGCGGGGCTCGGCGGCGCGGCCACCTGGTGGGCCCAGCTGGTCCAGCGCCAGAAGAGCCACGTCAAGCCGGTGAGCGTGGCGCTGTTCATGCGCCAGCTCGCCACCATGACGGGGGCCGGGCTTCCGGTGGTGAGGAGCCTGAACAGCATCAGCCGCGACCTGCCGGACCACAAGCTCGCCCGCATCCTGGTCCGGGTGGCCGAGAGCGTGCAGCGCGGGGAAGCCCTCTCGACCGCCCTCGCCCGACACCCCGGCGCCTTCGACGACGTGATCGTCAGCCTGGTGCACACCGGCGAGGTGAGCGGCACGCTGGACCGCATCCTGGACCAGACCGCGAGCTACCTGGAGCGGGCCGAGGCCCTGCGCCTCAAGGTGCGGGGGGCCATGCTCTACCCGGTGGTGGTCTCCGTCATCATGGTGGGCGTCCTGGCCGGGATGCTCCTGGGCGTGGTCCCCATGTTCGCCGAGATCTACCAGCGCTTTCGCGTCTCCCTGCCCTGGCCCACCCGGGCGCTGGTGGCGACCAGCACGGTGCTGGTCCAGCACCTCCCGATGGCGCTGCTCGCCGGGGTGGCCGGGTTCGGGCTGGCCGGCTACGCCGGCACCACGGCCGCGGGGCGCCGCTGGCTGGACCGGCTGCGGATCAGAATGCCGCTCTTCGGATCCGTGGTTCGGTTGTATGCTATTAGCCGGTTTTCCCGGGCGTTGGGGATCATGACCGCGAGCGGCACGCAGATCCTGCACGCGCTCAAGGTCATCGGCCCCATCACGGGGAACAAGGTGGTGGAGCAGGGCGTGGACCAGGTGCGGGCCCAGGTGGAAGGGGGGTCCTCCCTGGCGCGGGCGATGGAGGGCAGCGGTGTCTTCCCGGACATGCTGGTGCAGATGACCGGCACCGGGGAGGAGACCGGGGAGCTGGACGCCATGCTGGCGCGCACGGCGGACTTCTACGAGCAACGCCTGGCGGCCAAGGTGGACGGGCTCTCGTCGCTCATCGAGCCGCTCACCGTGATCCTGCTGGGCGCCATGGTCGCGGTGATGCTGCTCGCGCTGTACTTCCCCATCTTCAGCCTGGGCCAGGCCATGAGGTCCGGGCTCGGCGCGCCCTGAAGGGGGCGCAGGATCCAGGCGAGTCACGCGGCTCGCGGCGCGGTGGTCGCAGGGAGCCACCCGCAATCGTCAGGAGGTAGCGGTATGCGGAAGAGACTGCAGCGCGGCTTCACCCTCATGGAGCTCATGGTGGTGATCGTGATCGTGGCGATCCTGGCCGCCGTGGCGGTGCCGCTCTACATCAACTACGTCAAGGACGCCAGGCGTACCGAAGCCAAGGCCGCGATCGGGGCGTTCGTGACCGGGGCCAGCCGGTACTATCAGGACCAGCAGCCCCAGACCTACGTGGGATTCGAGAACCCGACGAACTGGGGTAAGTACGTGGACACCGGCGACCTTGGGTCGAACTGGACGTTCGCCGTTTCCAACACCAGCACCGACGGGTTCCAGGTGGACGCGACCGGGCAGCGCACGGCATCCGGCCTCTCCGTCCGCATGGTCTACAGCCGGACGGCGCCGCCGGTGTGGACCGACGAAACCTCGGGTCCGTAGGGCGGGCCAGGCCAGCCTGGAGATGACCCGAGGCACACGGGCCGAGGAGGGCTTCACCCTGGTCGAGCTGCTCGCGGCCATCGCCGTGCTGGGGTTGGTCGTGGTCGGGGTGGCGTACATGCTGAGCACGAGCCGGAGCTTCGTGGACCGCTTCGCGGTCGCCCGGGAGGCGATGGTCCGGGTGGAGCAGCGGCTGGAGACGCTGCAGTACCCGGCGGCCTGGACCGACACGGTGCCCGGCACGCACGTGAGCGCGCTCGCTCCGCCCCTGCCGGGCAACATCCCGGCGACGGAGCGGCTCTACGTGAGCTACCTGGACGACCCGGCCGACGGGGTGGCGGCGGCGGACCCGAATCCGCATGACTACAAGCAGATCACGGTCACGGTCTCGTGGGACCTCGGGGCACCGGATTCGGTGAGCCTGAGCAGCTATTTCGCGGCGAAATGACGGGCGGAAGGAGCGGTGCCTCCATGGGGTTCACCCTGGTGGAGCTGATGGTCACCATGGTGCTGGCCAGCATGCTCATGGTGGGCGTCACCGTGCTCTACCTGACGACGCAGCGCAACTGGCTGGAGGCCTCGAGCAAGCTCATGCTGCAACAAGGCGCGACCCTGCTGCTGCGGGCCATGGCCGAGCCCGCGCGCTCGGCGCACCAGTACCAGATCAGTGGCGACTCCACCTCCGTCAGCCTGGAGTGGTGCGACCGGAACCACGGGGCGCACTGGTGGCTGCGCCGGTTCTACTGGGATTCGTCGGACTCGCTCGTCCACGTGGCGGCATGCGACAAGGGCCAGGAGCTGCCCCCGTCCGGGCCGCCGCTCGGCACGCCGAAGGTCACGCGGCTGCGCTTCGCCCCCGTTCCCGGCCGCCCCAACCTGCTGCGGGTGGCCTCGCTCAAGGCCAGGGATAGCTATGGGCAGACGATCGAGCTGAACACGCAGGTCGTGTTGCAGAACTACGTGAACTAGGCCGACTGGAACCATCCATGCGACCGCACCCCTCGGCGGACTCAAGAGGATTCGTCCTGATCTCGGTCGTGATCTTCGTCCTGATCATCACCCTGATCGGGCTCAGCATCTTCACCATGGACAGCTTCGAAGCGCGTTTCCTGGGCGACGACCTCGACCAGTCGCGCAGCTACCTGGCGGCGAAGGGCGGCCTGGTTCGGGGTCGGGCCGTCCTGGAGAGCACGGGGCTGCTGGACAAGGTGCAGCAGGATCTGCCGCCGCGTGTGGTGAGCGCGATCGCCCGGCAGGACGGACGGTCCACGGGTGGCGTGGTGTTCTACGACAACCCCGACAGCGCCCACCAGCATCCGGTGGAGCTCGAGGTGAAGGCCCAGTTCGGCAGCCGGCCTCGCACGCTGAGCGCCCTCTTCGACCCCGTGAGCGTCGGGGCGGCGCAGAGCCTCGCCTTGATCGCCAACCGCGACACCATGAGGGTGGGCCCCGAGGTCGGCATCACCGGCCCGGTGCGGCAGGCGAGCAACGACGTGAGCTGGGTGAGCCAGGTGACCGGCTTCACCCCTTCCCAGGACCTGACCATCGGCGAGGTCCAGGCGCCCGACATTGACGGGTTCATCCAGCGGAAGAGGACCGGAGCCAAGCAGGTCAAGAAGGAGGACGGCGCCTGGGAGTTCAGCGGCGGCGTCTATCTCAGCCCGGACACCGGCGAGCCCTGGGCCTTCTACGACCCGAACCCGTCCCCGATCACCGTCGAGGTGAAGGGCTACAACGTGTGGCTGGTGGAACGCGGGGTCAAGTTCCACGGTCGGGTCAGCTTCCGGGACGCGGGGGACAGCCAGAGACCCGGACGGCTGGTCATCGTCTCCAAGCGCGGAGGCACGAGCCCCTCCAACTTCGGAGCGCGCTTCTACCACGGCATTGACCGAAGCTCGAACGTGCCCATGGCGATCGTCACGAACGGGCGGGTGGTGATCGGCGAAGCCGCCACCGAGAGGCACGACTTGAGCCGCATCTCCATCCTGAGCGAGGGCGTGGACCTGACCCGGGTGGGACTCACCTACAACGCCGCCGAGATGGACACCTTGCTCCGCAACCTCCAGGCGAACGACTTCTACCCCGGCGCCCAGCCCGGCGTCTCCGGAGTGCTCCGCCCCGTACAGAGCGGCTGGACCGACAAGAACGCCCCTCTCAACAATTGATGCGCCAGGGATTCGGTTCGCACCTCTGGGTGGGCCTCGACGTGGGGTCCTACAGCGTCAAGCTCTACGCCGTGGGCGCCGGAGGTCTGGGCGGAGGCCCCGCGCGGCTGGCCGAGGCCCGGCTCGGCGCCGACGGCGGCGCGTCCGCCGCCGACCTCCCCGGAGCGCTGGGCGAGTGTCTGACCCTGGCGGGGGTGAGCCCCGGGGCCATCCGCGGTCTCACCACCGGGCTCGCCGGCCCCGACGTCATCGTCAAGCAGGTGCAGCTCCCCCTGATGGATGACGACGAGGTGGGTCAGGCGCTGCGCTTCGAGGCGCGCAAGCACCTCCCGTTCGACCCGCAGGACATGATCATCGACTACCAGGTGCTGGGTCGCTACACGAGCGAGCGACGCCTGGACGTGCTGCTCGCGGCGGTGAGCGAGGCCCGGCTCCAGCGCCACCTGGAGCCCCTGCGGGCGGCGGGGCTGGAGCCCGACATCGTGGACGCCACGCCGCTCGCGCTCACCAACGCGCTCCTCGCCGGGCTCCAGTCGGAGGCCGGCGGCCGCGTGCTGCTGGACATCGGCCACGAGGCCAGCACCCTCGGCATCTACCAGCGCGGCGAGGTCTACTTCTCGCGGCGGCTGGCCTTCGGCGGGCGCTCCATCACGCAGGCCATCGCCGACGCCGGCCGCATCCCCTTCGAGGAGGCCGAGGAGTGGAAGCTGGCGGGCGGCGGCCCCGAGCCCTCGCACCTGCTGGATTGGCACACTCCCGAGATGCAGGCGGTGCTCGACGCGCTGCGGCGCGACCTGGTGGACGAGCTGCGGCGGACGTTCGTCTACTACCAGACCCAGGGCCATCTGCCCGACCCCCTGGTGCTCCATCTGTGCGGCGGATCGGCCCAGCTCCCCCTGCTCGCGGAGCGCCTCGGCGAGTTGCTCGGGGCGTCCGTCGAGGTGTTCGAGCCGCCGGTGGACCCCGCGGCCGCCGCCCGCCGCGGCGGCGGCCCGCAGTTCGCGCAGGCCTACGGATTGAGCTTGAGGGTCAAGTGACCGGCCCCCTGTTCACGATCAACTTCCGCCGCGCCAGCTGGGAGCAGAGCCGCGCCGAGGCCCGCCGGCGCGTGGTCCGCCTCGGCGTCGGGGTCGCTTACGCCGGGGTGGTCGGCATCCTGCTGGGCCTGTTCGGCCTCAACTGCGCGCTCATGAGCTCGCGGACGACGGCGCTCGAACGGCGCGTGCAGCGGCTGCGCGTGGCCCGCGCCGCCGCGCCGGAGCTGAGGCTGGACCCCGCCGACGTGACGCTGGTGCAACGCGCGGCCGCGAACCCCCGCCTGTGGCGCGACAAGCTGGCGCGGCTGGCCGAGCTGCTCCCGCCCAACGCGCGCCTTACCTCCCTGGCGGTCAACCCCGACCGCGCCGCCGCCCCGGCCGAGCAGCTCCGGCTGGTGATCTCGGGCACCATCCGTACCGGGCCCGAGCGCGACCGGGTGCAGCCCGTGGTGAGGCTGGTGGAAAGCCTGCGCAGGGACGCCGTGTTCGCCGCGGGCTTCCAGAACCTCAAGCTGATCTCCTCGCGCGTGCCCGACGCCGAGGGGGCCGCGGTCGTGGAATTCGTGGTGGAGTGCCGCTGATGCTCTCCCCCGCCCAGAACGTCCGACTGCGGCGCTACCGCGTGGCGCTGGGGCTGGCGGTCACGCTCGCGGGCTTCCACCTGGCCAACGCGCTGCTCTTCGAGCCCACCGCGCGGCGCTACGAGCGGGCGGTGCGCCAGCTGGGCGAGCTGGGCCTGGGCTCCCAGCCGGGGGGCTCCGGGCGCGTCCTGCCGCCGCGCCTCTACCGGCTGATGGCCGAGAACTCGCGGCGGGCCGCGGAGGTGGCCGAGCTGGGGGCGACCGGCGGGCTGGCGACGGCCCTCCTGGAAACCTCCACGCGGCTCATGACCGAATGCGGCGTGGAGGTGATGGCCACGGATCCCGGCAACGTCGTCCAGTCCCCCCGAGTGGCCCAGGTGCACGTGGAGCTCAAGGCCCGGGCGCGCTACGCGCAGCTGGTGACGTTCCTCGACCGCCTGTCGGGCAGCGGCAAGCTGATCGAGGTGGATCGGCTCAACCTGGTTTCCGATACTCCAGAGCAGGTGGAAGCCCAGCTCTCGCTCACCCAGTACGTGTTCAAGACGGGACCGGAGGCCCGATGAGGCGGCTGCTGGACCAGTGGCTGACCCCGGCGCTGGCGCTGTGGGTGCTGGCCACCGTGGGCGTGACCACCCTGGCGGCGGTGCGTCGCGGCGATGTGTGGAGGGGCCGGGCGCGCGACCTGGCCTTTCGCCTCCAGAACGACCCCTACGTGGAAGTGGAGCGCTCCCTCGCCGATGCGGGAGGGCGCGACCTGGGGCAGCTCCGCAATCCCTTCGCCCTCGGCGCGCCGCCGGCCGCCGCCAAACCGTCACCTCGACCCAGGCCCAGGCCGCCGCAGCCGCCGGAGCCCGAGCCCCCGCGGCTGACCGCCATCGTCTGGTCCGCCGAGGACCCGCGCGCCGTGGTGTGGTGGAGCGGGCGGAGCTACTCGCTGCGCGCGGGACAGACCTTCGAGAGCTTCCGGGTGGTGAGCATCGGGCGGGACCGCGTGGTGCTCGAACAGGCCGGCAAGTCCATCACCCTCGCAGTCGAAAGGAAAGGAGAGTGACGGCGTGGACCTGAGTCACGGCTCGCGATGGCTGCGCGCCGCGGCGCCGGTCGCCGTGGCGGCGGTGCTGTGGGCGGCCGCCGCCGGGGCGGCGCCCCCGG
>JBBIHL010000028.1:0-13236 GCA_037447075.1 Candidatus Eiseniibacteriota bacterium
GCGCTCCCGGCCGCGGAGCGAAGAGCGGCGCGCGCTGGCGCGGCTGCTGACGGCGGAGGCCACGCGCGAGAAGCGCGCCTCCCGCCCGGCCTCGCCCGACCGGGGCGTGACCGCGCGCAACATCACCGTGACCGGCCGGATCGTCTACACGCGCGGCGACGGCCAGGTGCTGGGCACGGACGGCGTGCACGTCATCATCTACGACGAGGACGACGGGTGGGACGCGAACCTGGCCGAGGGCAATACCGACGCGCAGGGGAACTTCAGCTTCACGTTCAACTGGGACCCCGCCTGGTACTCGGACGACGAGCCCGACCTGTTCGTCTACTACGAGACCGACGCGCCGCACGTCAAGGTGCAGAGCACCGGGATCGTCGAGATTGACTACTCGTGGGAGACGGGCACGGTGGACGACTACACCGGCAGCAGCCTGGATTTCGGCGACGTCTCCCCCTCCGATGAGGACGAGCACTTCGCCCTGCACATCCAGAGCACCATCAACCACGGCTGGCGGTGGCTGAACACCAACGAGGGCTACAACGTGCCCAAGGTGGAGGTGCAGTGGCGGGACACGGGGTCGGCGTCCGCCTGGTACAACGACTACTTCGAGGAGATCCACGTCACGGCCAAGGCCGAAAGCTCCGAGGCCGCGGTGCTCCACGAGTACGGCCACCACTGGATCAACAAGTTCTCGGCCGACGACGACCCCGACTACTGCAACGGCTTCTGCGACCCCGACCAGGCGAACGACGACTGCGGGCACTGCGTGTGGTGCCGGGAGACCGATCACGACGCCTGGGCCGAGGGCTTCCCGGACTGGTTCGGCGACATGATCGCCCGCACCTTCGGGACCGACTACGGCGTGGCGGCGTTCAAGCTGCGCAACGTGGAGAACCTCAAGGTCTGCAGCCAGGACAGCACCTTCCACGACCCCCTGCGGACGGAGGGCTTCCTGGCGGCCCTGCTCCGCGACATCCAGGACTCCAACCAGGACGACAACGACGGCGCCGGGGGATGGCAGGACCGGCTCGCGCTGGGGACCGACGAGATCTTCGACGTGGTGGACGCCGACGCGCCCCTCACCCCCATGCACTTCCTCAACCTGTTCAAGACCTGGTACCCGTCGCTGCGCGAGGACCTGTGGGAGACCGCCAAGGACATCGGCTACGAGATTGACACGGCGAACCCCGGCGGCGCCACCAACCTGGCCTCGGCGAGCCATCCGCTCTTCTCGACCTCCACCGACGCCACGCCCACCTTCACCTGGACGCGGGCGAGCGACGACTGCTCGGGCATCATGGGCTACTCGGTGTCGGTCACGGCCGGAGGCTTCGCCGATCCGGGGACCACGCGCGACATCGGCGACGTGACCACCTGGACGAGCGGCGTGCTGGCGCCCGGCACCTACTGGTTCAATATCCGCGCGCAGGATCGGGCCGGGCGCTGGCAGGCGAGCTACGCCATCTACGGCCCGTTCACCATCAAGGCACCGGACCCGGCCAACCTGGCCTACCGGCTGCCGCTGGGATGGGCCGGGGTGATCGTGCCGCGGCCCACCAACGACGCCACCGCCAACAGCGTGCCCAATCCCACCTCGCTCACGGGCAACGCGGCCGCGACCTACTGGAACGTGAGCGGCTGGAACGACGGCCAGCAGGCGACGGCGGCGAGCACGTTCACGCGGCTCTACGTGGATGGGGTGCACACCGCCTCCACGAGCCTGGGCGTGGTGGCGGGGGGCGGCACGTTCACCCACCTCAACCGCGGCCCGGTCACCGTGCGCGGCGGCCGGCACACGTTCGAGTCCGCCCTGGATGGCCCCGAAGTGCTGGCCGAAGGCAGCGAGACCGACAACCGCTGGGCCGAGCAGTGGGTGTGGACCCCGCTCGTGATGACTGCGAACGTCACCACCACGCGGAGCGCCCCCCCGGACCGCACGGGCGGATGGGATGCCATCGGGCTGAACGAGGACAAGTTCTACAACTGCGACGGGCTGCGCATCTCGACGGTCGGGTTCTGGGACGCCCTCTGGATGCACGCCGAGGACAACGCCGACGACTACGACTGCCGCATGCACGCGCAGTCCACCGGCGTGCAGGACGGCTACACCCCCACCAACGTGGGCTACTCCGCGCGCCCCGCCGGCTGCCTGGACGCCGTGATCGTGAACCGCAACCGGACGGGCGTCTCCACCTGGGACGTGGGCGTGCTCAACGCCAGCGGCGGCAGCAGCAGCTATACCGCCCGCCACGTGACCAGCGTGCTGCACACGCTCGGCGACTCGCTCTCGGTGCTGATGTCGGCGAGCGAGATGCTGGCGTTGCGCGAGTTCTTCGTGTCGGCCGGCGACATCGGGCCGGTGAGCATCTCGATCCAGGTGGACCCGGCGAGCGGACCGATCCACGTGCTCTACCTGGACGACCTGTTCTCGACCGGCGACCTCATGGACTACACCGCCGCCACCGTGACCGACGAGAACGGGTTCGCCCGTCTCGACCTGCAGATCGGCTACTCGGGCTACAACTGCGTCCTCCTCTATCGCGACCCCAAGGACGCCGCCTCGGCCCCGCTGGCGAGCGCGGCCGGGGGCCCGGACGAGAGCGCCGCCGCGGCCGTCGCGATCGGCGTGGAGATCGAAAAGACCCCGCCCGACTTCCAGCCCCAGTGGGCGGTGGGCTGGTACTCGCCGCTGGTGCCGCGGCCCGCGGCCGACGGCACGCCCAACCTGGTCCCCTTCCCGACCGCGCTCACCGGCAACGCGGCCGCGACCTACGTGAACTACGCGGTGCGGAACGACAGCCCTTCCGCGGCAGCCGCCGGAATGGTGGGGCGCGTCTACCTGGACGGCGTGCCGTCGTGGAGCGTCTCGTGGGGCGCCTTCGGCGCCAACGGCTCCCGCACGCTGAACTCGCAGACCGCGCGCACCGTGCGCGGCGGCCGCCACGTGCTGAGCGTGCACTACGATGCCGACGACGCCATCGAGGAGATCGAGGAGGCCGACAACGTGCACGGCGAGCAGTGGGTGTGGTCCCCCTTGCCGCTGGCGCTCGGCGTGGGCGTCTCGCGCGCCGCACCGCCGGCGCGCACGGGAGGAGCGCCCGACCTCACCACGGCCGAGCCGCGCTACTACAACTGCGACGGGCTGCGCACGCCCGTCTTCGCGCCCGCGGGGCTGGACGGCTTCTGGGGCGGCGTGGCGGTCATGCCCGGCCCGGCGAGCGACGTGGACGTTCGCCTCCACGAGGTGGTGCCGGGGACCAAGGGCGGCTTCGGCCCCAGCCTGAAGCTCTCGGGCTGGGGCATGGGGCAGTCGGACTACGTGCTGGTGCACTTCCGGCCGACCGCGTTCCGCGCCTTCGACGTGGGCGTGCTCCAGAACGTGGGAGCGCAGAGCTACACGGCCGAGGCCGTGCGCTCCACCTTCCGCGGCGGCTCGCCGAACGGGACGTACGGACCGTTCACGCTGGGCGCGAACCGCGCGCTCGACCTGCACGAGTTCTACCTGCAGGGGGGGATCTACGACGTCACGCTGCTGAACGTGGCCGGCACCGTGGACTGGGGGATCGCGCTGCACCATGGCTCGGCCACCGCACCCTACCAGTCCAAGTCCGAAGCGCTGCCGAGCGGCGCCGCCTGGTTCGCGGGTCCCGGCCAGGACGAGCACCTCGTCCTCACCGTGCCGGCCGACGGCTACTACTGCCTGGCGGTGTGGAAGGCGCGCAGCGCCGACCTCGCCGCGGCGGGCAGCTACGCCATCCGCTTCCTGCAGCAGCCGGTGGACGTGGCGCCCGGCGGCCCCGTGGCGACGGCGCTCGGGGCGGCCTACCCCAACCCGTTCGGCGGGAGCACGACCCTCGCCTTCGGCCTCGCCTCGCCCCAGCCGGTGCGGCTGGAGATCTTCGACGTCGCGGGCGGTCGCGTCCGCACGCTGGCGGAAGGCGGCCTGCCGGCCGGCCGCCATGCGCTCGCGTGGGATGGCCGCGATGACGCGGGGCACCCCGTGGCGAACGGCGTCTACATGGTGCGGCTCCAGGCGGGAGGCTACCGGGGGGTTCGCAAGCTGGTGAGGATGCGCTAGCGCGCCGGACCGACCGGCCGCCGGCGGCGTGAAAGGAGGAATCCCATGCACACTCGACCATCGCATCGCGCGGTCATCCGGCAGCGGTGCTCGCTGCCGGCACGAGGCGGCGGGAGCCGCGCCCGATCCCCGGCCCGCGGCCTCGCCGCCCTCGTCGCCATCCTCGCGCTTGCCGCGTTCCGTCCGCACCCGGCGCACGCCACGTCGGCCCTGGCCATGCTCTCGATCGAGCAGCTCACCGAGCGCTCGGACCTGGTGGTCGAGGGGCGGGTGGGAGCGATCCGCCCGGCGCTCGAGGGGCAGCGCATCTTCACCTACGTGGACCTCCATCCGGTGGACGTGCTCAAGGGGGAGCAGCCCGGAGCGCCCATCGTCGTGAAGCTCTACGGGGGCGCCTACGGCGAGTACCGCACGGCGATCGACGGGGCGCCGTGCTTCGACCGGGGCGAGCACGTGGTCGTGTTCCTCAAGGCGCGCCGCACGGGCACCTACGGCGTCGTGAACCTCGCCGAGGGCAAGTTCCGATTGGCCTCGCCCGCCGCGGCCACCGCGCGCGTCACCCGCGACCTGCGCGGCATCGCCTACCTGGATGCGGGCGTCAAGCCCGTGATCCCCGAGACGCTCGCGGGCCTCAAGACCGCGATCCGGGCCGCGGCCCGGACGCAGCGGAGGGAGCCATGAGCCGCCGACCGCCAGCCACCGCTGCCTGGCTCCTCGCGGGCGCACTCGCGATCGGCCCGGCCTCGCCAGCGTGGAGCTTCCAGCTGCGCATCGCGCCCGCCGCCGACGAGACGGCCTGCGGCTGGGACTACGGCGACTGCGGAGACGACGAGGTCTTCGCCCGGTGGTTCAACTACCTCGTCAACTACCGGATCAACAACGACGCCGCCGCCGATCTGGACGATCCCGATCTGGTCCAGGCGGACATCATCGGGGCCGTGGACGCGTCCTTCCAGTCCTGGGAGGACGTCCCCAACGCCATCATCCGGTTCGCCAACGCCGGGGGGACCGACAACCGCATCTCCGCCCTGGACTTCGTGAACGTCACGCTGTTCTACGACGCCGACCAGGACGACGACGAGTGCGCCGCCGGCTACCTGGGCGAGGCCAGCGGGACGTTCGCCATGACGATCAGCACCATCAAGAGCACCGGCGAGATCGTGGACGTGGACGTCGTGGTGGACAGCGCGGAGGACTGGGACTGGGACGATACCGACTGCGTCGGCCTGGACCTGCAGAGCACCCTCACCCACGAGTACGGCCACATGGTGGGGTTCGGCCACAGCGACGTCTGCCCGGCCGACGGCACCAACCGCCCCACCATGTGCCAGAACGCTGGCATCTGCGACACCGGCTCGAAGTCGCGCCGCACCCTCGCGCCTGACGACCAGGCGGCGCTCCAGTGCCTCTACCCGGAGCTGCCCACCCTGATCGTGGTGGACCAGACCGGCTCGATGGCCGCGAACACCCGCATGGCCGACGCCAAGGCGGAGGCCAACGCCTTCGTGGACGACTACGCCACCAACCAGATGGCCGTGGCCGGCCTGGCCGACGCGGCCGCGGCCTGTCCGGGGCGGCTCGGCTACGAGCTGCTGCAGGACTGGACCGACAATGCCGCCCTGCTGCACGCCGCCATCAACGGCACATCCGCGTGCGGGCTCACGCCGCTGTGGGAGGCCAGCTGCTGCGCCATCACCGAGGCCGAAACCATGTCCCCCAGCAACCTGCTCGTCTTCACCGACACCGGTGAGAACAACAGCAACGGGGACTGCGGTGGCTGCACGACCTTCTCGGACGTGCTCGCCACCGCGACCGGGACGGGCGTGGCCGTCTACGTGGTGGACATGACCAACTACGTCGGCGCCCTGGCCACGGCGAGCGCCTCCGGCTCCGAGGACGGCGGATCGGGGATCCAGTCGGACAGCGACAGCCTGGCCATCCTGGCGCAGAAGACGGGAGGCCTCTACCTGCGCGCCGATACCCGCAGCCAGCTCATGGCGGCCCGCATGCAGATCGCACGCCACATGGCCCAGAACGGCCAGCGCCGCCAGGTGCCGCCCCGCTGCTCGCCGGGGCCGTATCCGATCGATGCAATCCAGCGCTACACCCTGGCCTGCGCCCCCAACTCCCCGTACACGGGCCAGCAGGTCACCGTCTACGGGCGAGTGACGGTGCCGCGGGGCCCCTTCGATGCGGCGACGCTCTACATCGAGGACTGCTCGGGCGGGATCCAGGTGTTCATGACCGGAGGCCCCTCGCCAAGCGTCGGCGACTCGGTGCGCGTGGTGGGGACCGTCGGGAGCGTCTCGGGCGGGGAGGTCCGCGTCTCCTCGGTCTCGAGCTTCCAGCTCCTTGGGCCCCGGCCGCAGCCGCCGCTGCCGGTCGAGGACATCCCGGTGGGGCGCCGGTGCGAGATGCTCGGGCGCCTGATCCGGGTGCAGGGCTTCGTGGGCGGACCGGTGGCCAACTCGGTCCTCCCGCTGGTTTCCGCGCGGAGCATCGTGGATCCCGACACCCTGCCGGTGTTCCTCGACCCGGACACCGGAATCAATCCCGGCATGTTCACCTTGGGGCGCTACCTGGCGATCACGGGGATCCTCACCCGCAGGCAGAACCGCAACGAGCTCAAGCCGCGCTTCCCGAGCGACGTCATGGCCATCCCGGTCGCCGTGGACCCCGGGCCGGGCGGGACGCCCGGCGTGAGCGGGATTCGCAGCATCCAGCCCAACCCGTCGCGCGGCCGGGTCGAGATCTCCTTCTACCTGGCGCGCCCGGGCCGGGCGTCGGTCGCCATCTACGACGTGGCGGGGAGGTTGGTGCGCAGCCTTCTGGACGAGCAGCGCCCGGGCGGCGAGCACCGCGTGATCTGGGACGGCCGGGATGCGCGGGGAGCCGCGAACCGGGCGGCGGTCTACTACGCGCGCTTCCGGGGACCGGAGGGCGAGAGGCAGGTGAGGCCGGTGGTGATCGTGCGGTAGCTGGAGGCTGATCGCCCCGTACAGGCGCCAGCGCGCGCGGTCTCCGGGGGCCCGGTGCCCAATTGGGCGTAGACCGCAGCGCGCCAGCAGCCCGGTCAATCGTTGAAGGAGTGCGCCGCGCAACCTGGAAGCAGGAGCGCAGCTGCTGCGCGGCGCACTCTCGGATTGCTCACCAACCCGCTCGAGCGCCTCCGGCCAGGACGTCCTCGAGCATGCGCAGATGCCTCCGCAGGCCGGGCCATGTCTCGCGCCCGAACCGGCGCGGCCGCCGGCCGGCTGCCGCGCGCATCCGCGCGAACCAGCCGCTCCTGCAGGGACTGCGACCGACGGCGCCCGTCAGGCGCCCACCGGCGGCAGACCCGATCCCCGCCCAGCGGGTCCGCCTCGCGGCGGCCTCCGAGCTCGCCGCCAGGTCCGCCAAAGCCATCGCGGCCACGATCGGCATGGCGTCGAGCTGCAGGGAATGCATGCGGGTCATCCAGCACACCTCCTTCCGACGATCCCGCTGGATACTCAAGGGGCGTGCCACGCCCGGCGCACCGATTCGGGTTCGGTCCCGGCCCGCCAATGCCATGACGGCGAGAGGGTTGGCGGTGGTCTGGCCCCCGCCGTCACCGCCGGGTGGCGCAGCCGCCCTGCGGAAAGGGGCAGCTCCTGCGGAGAGGGAGTGCCGACGCCTGGGTCGGCGTCCGCCGAGGCTGGACTGGCGCCCGGCGGGATCCGGAGCTAGATTCCTCACGCCACATCCCCGCTCGACATCCCGCCCAGGAGGTTCGCCGTGACGCCCAAGCAAGCAAACGCGCAGCAGTGGGAGTACTTCCGCCGGCTCGTGGGCATCGGCCTGCGCTGTGCGCAGGCGATTCCCGCCGACCAGCTCGACTCCCGCCCCGTGAAGGACATGCGCAGCCCGAAGGAGCTGGTGGTGCACCTGTTCGGGCAGCTCCCCATGCTGGCCGAGGGCGTGCTCCGCGGCGAGGTCCTGGCCGCCGACAAGCAGGCGATCGTCGCCGGCATCCGGACCCGCGAGGACCTGCTGGGGTTCTGCAGCGAGTGCTGGGGCAAGGCCGACCGCGCCACGGCCGCCCTCACCGACACCCATTTGGAATCCATGGTGAAGACGCCGTGGGACTACAGCGCGCCGGGCATCGAGTTCTATCGGGCCCTCTACGACGAGTTCCTGCATCACCGCGGCCAGCTCTACGCCTACCTCCGCCAGATGGGCGTGACCCCTCCCGCGATGTGGGACTTCGAGAACAACCCGCCCGAGTTCGCGCCGCGGCAGGCACAGCCGGCGTAGCCAGGGGCACGCCCACCCACCAGGGCCCGGGGTATCGCCCCGGGCCCTGTGGCCCTTGCCCCGAACCGGAGAATCCCTCTTGACGGCCGCGGCTGGCCCGTGTATTAGGCTACCCTAATCAACAGTAGCCCGACCTTATTCGAGCCATCCGGCGCCGCGTCATCTGGCCGGGCCCGAGGGACCACATGCTCACCGGAAAGCAGGCGCACCTCAAGGATCTCACCCCCAGCCACGAGCATTACCTGCGCGCCATCTTCGAGGTGCGCAGCTCGCGCGGATACGCCCGCGTGACCGACGTGGCGCACCTCCTCGGCATCGCCCCCCCCACCCTCTCGGTGGGCCTCAAGCCGCTGGAGGCGCGCGGGCTGCTCCAGCACGACGACCATCGCTTCCTGCTGCTCACCCCGCAGGGCGAGCGCGTCGCGCGCGAGGTGCACCACCGCCATGCGGTGGTGCGTGCCTTCCTGCGCGAGATCCTGGGCCGGGCCGACGAGGGCGCCGAGCAGGAGGCCTGCCTCCTGGAGCACGACGTGAGCCCGCGCACCGTGGAGCGGCTGGTGGACCTGCTCAAGCTGCTGCGCGAGGACCGCGAGCTGCGCGACTTCTTCCAGGCGCGCTTCAACGACTACCAGCGCAGATGTCGCGTGGCCGAAGCCTGCGAGAGCTGCGACCTGGGCTGCCTGCCCGTGCGGTGAAGCCCCTGGCCTGGCTCCCCCTCCTCGCCGTCCTGGCCGCCGCTACGGCCGGGGCCGCGCAGGTCGAGCGCGTGCGCTACGCCATGGGCACGCTGCTCACCGCCCGCGCCGCCGGCGCCGACTCGACCGCCGTGGCCGCCGCGCTCGAGCGCGCGCTGAACGAGGTGGACCGCCTGGAGCAGGTGATGTCGTCGTGGCGGCCCGGCAGCGAGCTTGCGCAGCTGAACCGGGCGGCCGCGGCGACCGCACCCGCCTCCGCCGTCCTCTCCGCCGATCTCTACGCCGCGTTGCGCGCAGCCCTTGCCACCGCCGTCGAGACCCAGGGCGCCTTCGACCCCACCGTGGGGCCGCTGCTTGCGGCCTGGGACATCCAGGGCCGCGGCCGCGTGCCCGGCAAGTTCGAGCTGGCCGCCGCCCGCGCCCGCGTCGGCTGGCAGCGGCTGACTCTGGACTCGGCCAGTCGCACCGTGCGCTTCCAGGCACCCGGCATGGCGCTGGATCTGGGCGGCATCGGCAAGGGTTTCGCCCTGGACCGCGCCGCCCAGCTGCTGCGCGCGGCCGGAGTGGAGAACTGCCACCTCAACTTCGGCGGCGAGGTATCGAGCTCGGGCGCCTCCGACGAGCTCCCCCACACGGTCGAGATCGCGGACCCCGGCCGGCGCATGCAGGCCGTCGTCGTGCTGCCGGTCTACAACCAGGCGGTCTCGACCTCGGGCAGCAGCGAGCGCGGGTTCCGGGCGGGTGGCCGCCGCTACTCGCACGTGCTCGATCCGCGCACGGGCCGGCCGGTGGAGAGCCCCGCAAGCGTCACCGTGGTGTGCGCCGGCGCCACCCGGGCCGACGCGCTCTCCACCGGGCTGCTCGTCATGGGCCGCGAGGGCGCCCGCGAGTTCTCCTGGGCGCATGCCGACGTGGGCGTCCTGTGGCTGGAGCCGGGCCCGCGCGGCGTGCGCGTGTGGTCGTGGAACGTGAACGCGGTCGCTTCGGTGCCCGGCGCGCGGCTGGAATGGGTCGAACGAGAGATCAACCCGCTGGATTCGCCGATCAACCCGGAGGGACGTAGATGACACGCCACCTGCGGTTGCTGCCCCTGGCAATGCTGCTCCTGGCCACCCCCGCCCTCGCGCAGCCGGCCGACGACTCGCGCCTCGTCGAGCTCGAGCGGCGCGTGGACCTGCTTGCGCGCGAGCTGGAGAGCGCCCGCCTGGGCGAGGCCGCCGACACCGCCGCCTACCGCTCGGCCTTCGGGCTGGCACCCGCGGCCTCCAAGGTCTACGGCGCGCGCCCGGGGGTCTCGGTCGGCGGCTACGGCGAGGCGCTCTACGAGAACTTCGACGCCAGGCGCGAGGATGGCGCCCCCGCGGGCAGGCCCGACCGGGTGGACCTGCTGCGGCAGATCGTCTACCTGGGCTTCAAGTTCGGCGACGGGCTCCTGTTCAACTCCGAGATCGAGCTGGAGCACGCGGGCGTCAAGGACGAGGCCGAGGTGCAGGTGGACCCTGCCACCGGAGAGGGCGCGGCGGAGCTGAGCGGCGAGGTCAACCTGGAGTTCGCCTACGTGGACTGGATGAGGAGCCGCAGCCTGGGCGCCCGCGCCGGGCTGCTGCTGGTGCCCGTGGGACTGGTGAACGAATACCACGAGCCGCCGGTCTTCCTGGGCGCCCGGCGTCCCGACGTGGAGCAGCGCATCATCCCCTCGACGTGGCGGGCGATCGGCGCGGGCGTCTTCGGTGAGCTGCCGGCGGGGTTCGCCTATCGGCTCTACCTGCTCGAGGGCCTCGACATGACGGGCTTCAGCCCGTCGTCGCCGCTGCGGGGCGGCCGGCAGAGCGGATCGCAGGCGCTGGCGCAGGACTTCGCCGTGGCGGGCCGCGCCGACTGGGTGGGCACCCCGGGCCTGCTCGCCGGCGCGTCCGCCTACGTGGGCAACTCCGGCCAGGGCGCGGCCGACGCGCGGGGGCGCATCCGCGCGCGGACGGTCCTGTGGGACGTGCACGCGCGCCTCGACTGGCGTGGGCTCGACGCCCGCGCCGTGCTGGCGCGTGGCACGCTGGACGACGCCGCGCGCGTCAACGCCGCCCTGGGTCTTGGCGGCGGCAACGCCCTGGGGAGCGCGTTCGCCGGCGGGTACCTGGAGGCCGCCTACGACGTCATGCCGCTGCTGCGGCCTGGACCGCGGGTGGAGCTCCTGCCCTACGCGCGATACGAGAGCTACGACACGCAGCAGGACCTGCCGGCGGGCCTCGCCGGCAATCCGGCCTACCGGCGCACCACCCTCACCCTGGGGGCGGCGTTCAAGCCTCACCCCAACGTGGTGGTCAAGGCCGACCGGCAGATCCGCCGCAACGAGGCCGACACCGAAACGAGCCAGTGGAATGCGGCGCTGGGCTACCTCTTCTAGCGTGGCCTACGCCGCAGCCGTGCTGGGCGCCGCGCTGGCCCTCGCCGCTCCGGCGCGGGCCGGCGTCTACCTGAGGCAGAACGAGGCCCTGGCGCTGGCTTTTCCCGGCGCGCGCACCGAGCGTCGCACGGCGTACCTCACCGACGAGCAGGCCCGGCAGGTTCAGCAGCGGGCGCACGCGAAGCTCACTTCGCAGATCGTCACCTACTACCCGGCCTTCGCCGGCGACTCGCTGCTGGGGGTGGCGTTCTTCGACACCCGCACCGTCCGCACCATGCCCGCCACCCTGATGATCGTGGTGGCGCCGGACACCACGGCGCGCCGCGTGGAGGTGCTGGCTTTCCACGAGCCCGAGGACTACCGGCCGCCGCCCAGGTGGCTGGCGCTCCTCGACGGCCGGCGCGCCGGCAGCGACCTGTGGCCGCGCCGCGGGCTGCCCAACCTGGGCGGCGCCACCCTCACCGCGCACACGGTGACCGAGAGCGTGCGCCTGGCGCTGGCGCTCTACGCCCTGGTGGATCGCTCGGCCCCGCGTGCCCGCGCCACGAGAGACGCACCGTGAGATACCTCCAGTCGGGCGGCTTCCAGTCCCAGCCGCTCATGCGGCTGACCCTCGGCTTCGCGCTGCTGCTGCTCGCCGGCCTGTGGTTCACCAACCTGGCGCTCTACTTCTCCAGGATGAGTCTCGCGCCGGCAAGCGTGGTCTCCTACTACCTGGGGAACGAAGCCGACTTCCGCCCGCCGCGCAGCCTGCAGAGCATGCTCGAGGTGACCCACATGCACCTGCCCATGTTCGCGCTGGTGCTGCTGCTGCTCACCCACCTGGTCCTGTTCGCGCCCTTCGGCACGCGCGCGAAGCTCACCGTGATCGCCACCTCGTTCGGCTCGGCGCTGCTCTCCGAGTCCGCGGGCTGGCTGGTGCGCTTCGTGCATCCCGGCTTCGCTCCGCTCAAGGTGCTGGGGTTCGTCGCGTTCCAGCTCACGCTCGCCTGGCTGATCGTGGCGCTGGGGGTCTTCCTGCTGCGAGCGGCCCGCGAGGGCGAGCGGGCAGGCCCGCCACGGCACCCGCACGCCGCCGCACGACCCCACCACCCCCGCGCCGACCTCCCCGAGCGGCAGCCGGCTCCCTGACGCGTCCCGCGCGATTGCCCCGACTAAACACCCGGGGCGCTGCGGGATAGGCGCGGGACGCGCCGGGGTATATGCTCGCGAAGCGCCGCGAGCGGGGCGGCGCAGGTACGTTCCCCTTCCGGGCCGCGCAGAGGAGTCCGGTATGAAACGTGGAGCATTACCCTGGGTCCTTGGTCTCACCCTGTCGGCCACCGCCGTCGCGCTGGGGCTGGGTCTGGGCAGCGCCGGCTGCAGCAAGAAGTCGAAGAGCAATCCCGTGGCGGGGCCCGGGAAGTTCAACCTCGGACCGTTCGGCACCAACCAGTCCATCGGGCAGGCGTTCCCGACCGGCGAGGTTGACATCGGCTACCACTGCATCCCGCATGTCGGATCGGGGATGATCGGCACCGTCCACGTGCGCACCTCGTTCGCCGGCCCGGACCCCACCGTGCAGATCGGCACCGGCAACCAGCTCCGCTTCTTCCCGGACACGATCACGGTCAGGACCGGCGGCACGGTGACCTGGCACAACAACAGCTCGTTGACCAACCACACGGTGACGCAGGACTAGCAACGATCCCGGCCGCGGCCGCCTTGCGCTCGGCGGGTCGCTTCCCGGGGCACCGCCCGCGTCGGCGCCGGCGTAGTACAGCCCGCGAATCGGTGCCGCAGGATCG
>JBBIHL010000029.1:0-9578 GCA_037447075.1 Candidatus Eiseniibacteriota bacterium
CCAGGAGACGCCCCGGCGGGTGGCCGCGATCGGGCTCGAGGCCGAGCGCCGGGCGGGCTCGGGCTATGCGGCGGAGGCGCCGGCTCCCCGGTGACGACGGCCCGACCCGGGCCTAGCGGGCGGTGCGGCCCCGGCGGCGGGCCGTGCGGTGCTTCTGCTTGAGGCGCTTGCGCCGCAGGCGTGCGCGCTGGCGTCGCAAGCGGGACTTGAAGGCGGTCACGGGAACCCCCCACGCGGATCAGGTGCCGAGAACCCGAGCTTCGGCGGCGTCTCGGGCGCGTGAAGGTAGCGGCTCGCCCGGGCCCGATCAAGGCGCCCGTCGGGCGCGTCCGGGTCGCGTCCCGTGATTCCGCTGGGGGCCGCGACGCGGCGGCCTCACGCCGCGTGGCGACGTCCCGTCTCGATGGCCTTCTGCGCCAGCCGGTCGGCGGCCGGCCCGCTGCAGATCTCGGCGGCCGCGGCCGTGACCACGTAGATGCGGAGGTTGTTGGACCCCGTGTCGGCGGGGAACATGAAGAAGCCTTCGCGGCCCGGCACGTAGGAGAGCGAATAGCCGCAGATGATCTCGCCGTCCTTGAAGCGCACCGCCAACTTCTTGCCGTGCACGGTCTCGCCCGGGCCCGCGATGAAGCCGCGCACGTCCTGCCGCTCGGGGTTGCCGGTCAGATCCTTGACGAAGAACGCGGCCTTGAGGTCGGCGGATCGCACCTGCACCGGCTTGCCCTGGGTCGGGACCACGTGGAACCGCGGCCGGTTGGGAAAGAAGTCCTGGGTGATGCCCTTGAGGATGGTCCCGTCGCTGTAGTGGACGATGACCAGACTGGACTCGGATGTCATGTTGCCTCCCTGCGCCGCGGGGCCTGGGCGGGGAGCGGCCAGCAGCCGCGGCCGGCGAATGCGCACCCGGCTCCGCGCGGGCGTTCCCACCAGGTATCGGCCCGGCACCGGGGCGACTTGAATCCCCGCGTCGGAGCTTGCGCGGCCCCTGGGATTGTGCGAGCTTCCTGCGGTTTCCGCCGCCCGAGCCGCACCATCCCGCTCCCGGAGAACAACCCATGACTCGACGTCTCTGCCTTGCCCTGCTGGTCCTCGTCGGGCTTCCGAGCTGCAAGTCGGCGGGAGGCTCGAAGCAGGCCGCCTCCTCGCAGGCGGCGCCGCCGGCCGTCGAGACCGGCTCTCCCGCCACCGCTTCCACCCAGGAGGTCGTCATGCCGTCGGGGCTCAAGTACCAGGACATGATCGTGGGCCAGGGCGAGGAGGCTGTGGCCGGCCGTCGCGTGCGGGTGAACTACACGGGCTGGCTCACCGACGGCACGCAGTTCGACAGCTCGATCGGCCGGAGCCCCTTCGAGTTCAACCTGGGCGCACGCGAGGTCATCCCCGGCTGGGACCAGGGCGTGGCGGGGATGCGGGAAGGCGGAAAGCGCAAGCTCACCGTCCCTGCCGACCTGGGCTACGGCGCGCGCGGAGCGGGCGGGGTGATCCCCCCCGGCGCCACGCTGATCTTCGAGGTCGAGCTCCTCAAGGTCCTCTAGCGCCGCGAGGTGCCCGCTGCCATGACCCGGAGCGCGCGGGGCCGCGCGGCAGTGCGGTGGGCCGCGGCCCTGCTGGCGGCGCTCGCCCTGGCCGGGTGCGGCGAGCGCACGGTCCAGCCGATCGCCACGGTTCCCGCCACCTGGATACGACAGAGCCCCGCCAGCGCCGACTCGCTCGGGGCGCTGGTCGGGGTCTGGGGCTCGGCCTCCAGCGACGTCTTCGCCGTCGGGCAGCGGGGGACGCTGGTGCACTACGATTTCACGCGGTGGACGCGGCAGGCGAGCCCCACCCCGCTCGACCTGGCCGCGGTCCACGGAGTCTCGGGGAGCGAGGTCTGGGCGGTCGGCAACCAGGGGGTGATCCTGCGCTTCGACGGCTCCCGCTGGAGGCAGCAGCCCAGCCCGACCGGGGCCGACCTGCGGGCAGTCCGGGCCGTGAGCGGGAGCCTGGCCTTCGCCGCCGGCAAGGGAGGGATCGTGCTGCGCTACGACGGGACCGGCTGGGCCGCCCAGGCGACGCCCACCACCCTGACCCTCTACGGGCTGTGGGCCAGCGGTCCGGGCGACGTCATCGCGGTGGGGGACAGCGGCGTGGTGCTGCGCTACGACGGCAGCGGGTGGTCGGCCGTGTCGCAGCCCGTGAAGCACCGGCTCTTCGCGGTGTGGGGAGCGTCGGCCGGGGACGTGTTCGCGGTGGGGGACAGCGGCACGGTGCTGCACTGGGACGGTTCCTCGTGGAGCCCGCAGCCGTCGGGCGTGGGGATCGCGCTCTATTCCGTGTGGGGGGCGTCGGCCAGCGACGTGTTCGCGGTGGGCGCGGGGAACGTGGTGCTGCACTACGACGGAAGCGGCTGGAGCACGCAGCCCTGCGGCGCGGGGACCTTCCTGCGTGGCGTGTGGGGCACGGCGGCCAACGACGTGTTCGCGGTGGGCAGCAACGGCATCGTCCTGCACTTCACCGGGACCACCTGGGACCTGCAGACCGGCCGCTTCACCTCGACGCTCTTCGGCCTGTGGGGGAGCAGCGCCACCGAGCTCTTCGCGGTGGGGGCCTGCGGTTCCCGCCTGCGGGGCGCGGGCGCCACCTCCAAGACGGTGAGCTGGACGCTGGACGTGACCGGCCTGGCCAGGGACTTCCACGCGGTGTGGGGCGCCGGGACCGGTGCGGTCTGGGCGGTGGGCGAGGGCGGCATGGTCGCGATGTCGAACGGGCTCTCCTGGGCCTACGCCAACAGCGGCACCACCCAGGACCTGTTCGGGGTGTGGGGCGCGTCCTCATCCGACGTCTGGGCCGTCGGTGCGGCGGGGACCACCCAGCGCTACACCGGCGCCTGGACCACCGTGCCACCGGTGACCAGCCGGACGCTGCGGGCGGTCTGGGGGAGCGCCTCCAACGACGTCTACGCCGTCGGCGACAGCGGCACCGTCCTTCGCTTCGACGGCAGCCAGTGGAGCCCGGAGACCGTGCCCACCACCCGCACGCTGCGCGGGGTGTGGGTGAGCGGAGGGGGGACGGTCTTCGCCGTCGGGGACACCGGGACGGTGATCGTCAAGAGCGCCGGTAGCTGGACAACCGAGTCCGTGGGGACCGACGCCCAGCTCGAGGCGGTCTGGGGGAACTCCGCAAGCGAGGTCTTCGTGGCCGGCGACCGCGGGGTGATCCTGCTGCGGGGGGCTTCCACGTGGACGCGGCTCACCACCGGGACCGCCGGCCATCTTCGAGCCCTGACCGGGTTCGGGCCCACCGAGGTATTCGCGGCCGGGGACGGCGGCCTCATCCTGCACTACGAGCCCTGACGGCCAACATGATTGCAGCCCTGTCGGAGCGTCTTACGATTCCAGCCCCAGCGGCTCACCTCAGGGAAGACCAGCTTTCAGGCGGCACGCGAGCAAAGCGCGGCAACTCCGTTGCACGCCAAACGGTTTGCTCGAGCCGGCTGGACCGCCTACGGCTCTCGGTGCGGTCCTTGCTGTCCGGCCCATCCTGCGTCTCGCCCTTGGGCCGGCCCTCCCGACAGCCACGACTCCAACGGGCTGCAGCCACGGGTTCCAAGGCCGGCCGAGGGTGGGACGAACTTCGGTCCGATGCCGCCCGTGCGCCGGCCCGGCCCCCTCGCCCCCCGCTTCCTTCGCCGCGCTAGCCCCCGTCCCCCATGCCCGCCCGCGGCGGCTCTCCTGCCAGCAAGCCCAGGCCGGGCACGCCCAGCCCCGCCGGGCCCGGGCCGCTTGCGCCCGGCTCGGTCGGGGGCCGCCCGTCCCCGATGGGCTGGACGGCGTTCCTCGGTCCCGCGCTCCTGCTGCTGCTCACGCGCGCCTACCTGGCCAGTCAGATCTCGGGCGCGGCCGAGGACGCCTACATCACCTTCCGCTACGCCTCCAACTGGGCGCGGGGGCTGGGCCCCGTCTTCAATCCGGGCGAGCGGGTGTGGGGGTTCTCATCGCCGCTGTGGACCGGCCTGCTGGCGTTGCTCGCGCTGCTGCGGGTGGACCTCACCCTGGCGTCGCGGGCCCTCGCCATCGGGCTCGACCTGGTTTCCCTCGTGCTCGGCATGCGACTGCTGGCGGGCCACCTGCGGGTCGCGGCGTGGGCCTACGGGATCTTCTGGGCGCTCCACTCCCTGCCCGCCTCGCTGGCCTCGTCGGGGATGGAGTCCAATCTCTTCTGGTGCCTCATGCTGGTCACGGCCAGCCTCATGCAGGCGCGCAGGACGTGGCTCATGGGGCTCTCGCTTGCCGCCCTCGCCCTGGTGCGCCCCGAAGGGCTGTTCGCGGCGGCGGTGATGGCGGTCTGGGCGCCGAACCGCGCGCGGCTGCTGGCGCTTGTCCTGGTGGCCGCGACCTGGGGCGCGTTGCGCGCCTATTTCGGCCAGTGGATCCCGCAGAGCGTGATCGCCAAGGCGCTCACCTACGGCGCGCCTGGACTCTGGTACGGCCGGCAGTGGTACAACTGGATCCTCCCGTTCCAGTTCGGCAAGTGGCCCGAGACGGCCGAGGGAGACAACCTGCTGCCCCTGGCGCTGCTGTCCTTCCCCGGCATGATCGCGGGCTGCGCCTGGCTCTGGAAGGAGCGGCGCTCGGCCGTGGCGGCGCTGGTGGCAGGAGGGCTGACGGTCCTGGCGGGCTACGCCGCGGTCGGGGTGACGTTCTTCTACTGGTACCTGTTGATCCCGCTCATGGCCGTGGTGGTGTGCGCGGCCGTGGGGCTGGCGAGCATCCACTTGCCCCGCCTGGTGTGGCTCTCGGCGCTGGTCTACATGGTGGGGAACTGGACCGTGATGGGGCGGCTCTACTCCGGGCGCGCCAAGATCGAGCGCATGATGATGGGGGGCGCGGGCGACGCCCTCAAGCAGGATGCGGAGTCCCGGGGCGCCGGGGGCGGCGGGCGTGCCCCGCTCGTCTTCCTCGAGCCGATCGGGTGGGTGGGCTGGCGCAGCGGCCTGCGCGTCGCGGACGAGGTGGGGTTGGTGACGCCCTGGGTGGCGCGGCGGCGCCTGCAGGGCGCCGGCTGGTACACGGACTTCGTGCAGCGCGAGAATCCCGACTACCTGGTGGTGCGGGCCAGCATGCTGGCGACCGGCCAGGCGTTCACCGGCCAGGGCGCGCCCTTCCGCAGCCCCCAGGAGATGCAGCGCGTGTTCTCGCAGTACCAGCGCTTCCATCCGCCGCCCGAGGTCCAGGTCGGCGCCAACGAGCTGGTCGCGCTGCGCCGCCTGGCGGCTTCACCGCCCTAGGCTCGCGAAGCCCAGGTCCGGGGGCGCCACCATCCAGGCCACTCGCCACAGGCCGCCGTCCCGTTCCAGGGCCAGGGCCGCCCCGGTCCGGAGGACGACCACCTCCCGCTCCGGCTCGCCGAGCAGCAGGAGAGAGGCCAGGCGGCTCAAGTGAGGCAGGTGCCCCACCAGCATGAGGGGTCCCTCTGTCTCTTCGGCCACGCGCGCTGCGATGCGCGGGTCGTCGTTGGGGCCCAACCCTTCCTGGCTCCGCACACCCTGCCGGGGCCGCAGCGCTTCCGCCAGGATCTCGGCGCTCTGCCGGGCGCGCAGCAGGCCGGAATGCAGGATGGCGGCGGGCTGCACCGGGCCGAGGGCGACGGCCCGGGCGACGCACCCGACCTGCTCGCGGCCCCGGGGGGAGAGCGCCCGCTCGAGGTCCGGCGCGCCGGCCTCCGCTTCACCGTGACGGGCCAGGAAGAGCCGCATGGCGCCGGCATTGTAGCCAAGCTCGAACGGAGGTCCACCGTGGCGGCGCCCCGGCGGGTCGGCTAGCATCGGTGGACCGCAAGCCTGCCCCCATGGCCCACCCGCTCGCCGTCCGTCCGCCCCTGCCCGGTCCAGCGATCGGCCCTCGGGGCCCCCGGGTGGCGCGGCTGCTGGCCGCCGCCCTGTGTGGGCTGATGCTCGTGTCCGCCTGCGAGCGCCTCCCCACGCGTCCGGCCGCCACTCGGGTCCCGCTCCGCGGCGTCACGTTCGTGAGCTGGAGCGCCGCCGGCTACGTCGCTCCGCAAGCCGCGGGGTCGCTGGATGCCCTGGCCGCGACCGGCGGCAACCTGGCGGTGATCGTGGTGACGGCCTACCAGGCGGACCCAGCCGGCGTCCTGCGCCCCGGCGACCCGCGTACCCCCACCGAGGCATCCGTCCGGGACTGCGCGCTCGCCGCCCAGGCCCGGGGGCTGGAGGTCGCGCTCAAGCCGCACGTGGACCTGGACGGAGGCGCCTGGCGCGACGCGATCGCCCCGGCGCATCCGGCCGCGTGGTTCGAGGCCTACCGCGACTTCGTCCTGACCTGGGCCACGCTGGCCCAGGCGGTGGGCGCGCGGCAGTTCGTGGTGGGGACCGAGCTGGCGGGCACGCTGGCGCACGCCGATGAGTGGCGCGAGACCATCCGCCGCATCCGCGCCGTCTATTCGGGCGAGCTGGTCTATGCGGCTTCCTGGGACGAGGCGGCGCGGGTCCCGTTCTGGCGGGAGCTGGACCGCGTCGGGGTGGACTACTACTTCCCCGTGACCCGGCGCCGGGAGGCCGGCCGCCTGGAGATGCTGGCCGGCTGGCAGCCTTGGCTCGTGCGTCTGGAGCGCCTGCATCGCCAGGCCGGACGGCCGCTCGTGCTCACCGAGATCGGCTATCGCAGCGTGGACGGCGCGGGGATGCAGCCCTCCTCGTTCTCGGACGACGAGCCCCTCGATCTGGGCGAGCAGGCCGACCTCTACTGGGCGGCCCTGCAGGCGACCGGCGATGTCCCGTGGATCGCGGGCCTCTACTGGTGGAACTGGCCGGCCGACGGCGCGGGGGGTCCTGCCGACCGCGACTACACGCCGAGCGGGAAACCTGCCGCGCGCGAGCTGGCGGCGGCCTGGGCCCGCCCGTGAGCGTCCGGCGGGGGACGGCCCCCTGCGCGCGGTGGGTCCTCGCTTCGGTCGTGCTGCTTTCGGGATGGCCTCGCACCGCAGCGGCGATCGAGGCGCCGGCCCTTCACCCCGGCGCGGTGGAGGCGGGCGTGGCGGGCTCCCTGAGCGCCGTGGAAGGAGACGTGCGAGGGGCCGTGGCCCTGCGGGGCTGCGGGTTCGCCGCCCTGTGGGGCGGGCTCGGCGGTGTCGAGCTCGAGACCGACTACTCCCACGTTCGCGGGCTGGATGAATGGGGACTGGGGGCCAGCCTCTCCTGGCAGCGGCGCTGGGGCGGCAGCTCGGTGTATCCCTACCTCGCGCTCGGCGGCGGGTGGAGGCAGGAGTGGCTGGGGAGCTTCGCCGAGGCGCGCTTCCCGCTCGGCGCCGCCCTCGGTGCCCGCGCCCTGGCCGGGGAGCGGGCGGTGGTACGGGTGGAATACCGCGTGCGCCGCGTGACCCACGACCCGGTGGCGGATTTCACCGAGCAGCAGGCGTGGCTGGGCATCTCGCTGCTGTTTCGCAACCGGGCGCGGGCGGAAGGGCCGGGCGGAGGCGAGCGGGGAGGCGATTGATCCCCGGGTCGGCGCGGCCGTTGCCGACGTGTGCACCCTCGAATCCCCGCTCACCCGCCGCGACCTGGCGCGCGCCTCCCCCCGGCGATTGGCGGCGCCGACGCCCGCAGCAGGGTAACGAATGGGGTCCATGATACCCGCGCATGCCGCAGTCCGCCCCCGGAGCGCGGCCGTGGCAGGCATTCCCGCTGGCTGCCCATCCCGGTCTCTGGCAAGATGCCGCCCGTCATCATGACGCACTGGCTCTGGGGGGAAGGAGTCGCACACGATGTGGGCGCCATCGGATGATCCCCGACTCGCGGAGGTGGTGCACCGGCTGGTGGATGCCTATCGGCCCGAGCGCATCTACCTCTTCGGTTCTCGGGCGCGAGGGGACGCCGAGCCGGACAGCGACTACGACCTGCTTGTCGTCGCAGCGGACGACGCTCCGGCCGACCGGACCCGCAGCCGGCTTGCCTACGAGTGCCTGTGGGAGACCGGCACGGCGGCGGACGTGCTGGTCTGGAAGCGCACCTCGTTCGAAAGCAGGCTTCATCTTCCCGCTTCGCTGCCGGCGACCGTGCTCCGCGAGGGGAAGCTCCTTCATGCCGCATGATCCGGCTCGCGTGGCCGACACGAGGCCTTCCCCCGCGGGCTAGCGGTCGTCCGCGCCGCGCTCTGCGCGCAGGCCCAGCAGGAGGCCGACCCCGACCAGCACCGAGCCCGCCAGGCTCGCGGGGGGAAGGCGCTCGTGGCGAACGACGGTGCCCAGCATCACCGCCACCAGCGGCGAGACCACCGAGATGTAGCCGATGCGGGTCACGGGCCAGTGGTTCACCAGCCACGACATGATCACGAACGCCCCCACCGAGCCCGCCATGGCCAGGTAGAGGATGGGGTAGAGCGCGGGCCACGTGGCGGGGACGCGCCAGGGCTCGCCTGCCGCCGCGCTGACGCCCAGGCAGATCGCCAGGCCGACCACCGCGCCCACGGCGTTGGCTCCCACCGGGGACTGGCGCGGCCCACGCTTGAGCAGGATGGTGCCCAGGCAGGCCGCGACCACGGCGAGCAGCACGGAGACCAGCGGCAGGGGCGGCACCCGGCGGGTGAGCTGGCCCGAGAAGATCGCCCCCACGCCGGCCAGCGCGACCAGGGCGCCGCCGAGCTTGCGGGGCGTGAGGCGCTCGATCCCGAAGGCGGGCGCCAGGAGCGCCGACACCAGCGGGATGGTGCCGAAGAGCACCGAGCTGAGGCCGGAGGGCACCCACTGCTGCCCCCAGTAGAGGAGCGGGAAGTTCAGGCCGAACTGGAACGCGCCGAACCCGGCCGCCGCCCGCAGCGCTCCGCCGCGGGGCGGCCGCTCGCCCCGCAGCGCCAGGAGCGCGAGCAGGACGGGGGTGGCGAGGCCCAGGCGAAGCGCCGCTCCCCAGACCGGAGGGACGGTGTCGTTCCCGATGCTGATGAAGAGGAAGGTGCTTCCCCAGATGAGCGTGCAGGCCGTGAACGCCAGCCAGGGCTTCAAGCGCGAGACGGACGCGGGGGACATGGACGGAGGGGGACGCCTCGCGGCGGGCACCGGCGCACTCTAGCATCACCCCGGAGCCCGATCACGCGCGGTCGCTTGCGGCCCGTAGTAGAATGCCGCGACCCGTCGTTCGCAGCCGCCGTCGCCCTGGAGGAGAACCGTTGATGATGAGCGTTTCCGCCTCGACCCGCGCCCGCCTGGTGGGCGGGCTTCTGCTCGTCTCGATCCTGGTGCCCGCCGCCGGGGCGGCAGCGCCGTCCCGGCGCGGCCCTGCGAAGGCGCCGCCCGCGGCGGTCGAGCCGCGCCTGCTCAAGGAGCTGGCGTGGCGCTCGGTGGGCCCGGCCAACATGGGCGGGCGAGTCTCCTCCTTCGCCGTGGTGGAGAAGCGGCCCGCCACCTTCTACGCGGGGCTGGGGACCGGCGGCGTGTTCAAGACCACCAACCTCGGGACCACCTGGAGCCCGGTGTTCGAGAAGGAGGCGGTGGCGTCGGTGGGCGCGGTCGCCGTGTGGCAGAAGAACCCGGAGGTGGTGTGGGTCGGGACCGGCGAGGCCAACAGCCGCAACTCCTCCTCGTGGGGGAAC
>JBBIHL010000029.1:9657-12938 GCA_037447075.1 Candidatus Eiseniibacteriota bacterium
TCGACCCCGCCGACAGCAACCTGGCCTACGTGGCGGCGCTGGGCCGCCTGTGGGGGGAGAACCCCGAGCGCGGCGTCTTCAAGACCACCGACGGCGGCCGCACTTGGCGCCACGTCCTCAAGGTGGACGCCCGCACCGGGGCGGTGGACCTCGCCATGGACCCGTCCAATCCCGGCGTGCTCTACGCGGCCTTCTACACGCGGCTGCGCCGGCCCTGGGCTTTCAGCGGGGGGAGCGAGACGGGGGGCATTTTCCGCACCACCGACGGCGGCCGCACCTGGGCCAAGCTCACCCAGGGGCTGCCCCGCCACACCGGCCGGATCGGCTTCGACGTCTTCCGCAAGAACCCCCGGATCCTCATGGCGGTGATCGAGTCCGACGAGGGCGGGCACCTGTCGGAGTTCGAGGAGAAGAGCCGCGCGGGCGGCGTGTTCCGCAGCGAGGACGGCGGCGAGCACTGGACCCGGTTGTCGCCCTACACGCCGCGGCCGTTCTACTTCAGCCAGATCCGCATCCAGCCCGACGACGACCGGCGGGTCTACCTGCTCGGGACGGACCTCTGGATCTCCGACGACGGCGGCCGCACGTTCCGCGCCGGCGGAGCGCGCAACCTCCACCCGGACTGCCACGACCTGTGGATCGACCCCGCCAACGGCGATCACGTGGTCCTGGGCACCGACGGCGGCATCTTCGCGAGCCACGACCGCGCCCAGAACTGGGACTACCTCAACAACCTGCCGGCGGGCGAGTTCTATCGCGTGACGGTGGACCTGGGGGACCCCTACCGCATCTGCGGCGGCCTGCAGGACAACCAGAGCTGGTGCGGCCCCAGCCGCACGCGCTTCGAGCCGGAGGCCTGGCTCGACGAGCCCAAGCACAACGGCATCACCAACGACCACTGGTTCTGCCTGGGCGGCGGCGACGGCTTCCACGTGGCCGTGGATCCGACCGACCCCGACCGGGTCTACTACGAGTCGCAGGGCGGCTACCTGAACCGCCTGGACCTCGGGAGCGGCAAGGAGCGGCGGCTGCGGCCCTCCAACAAGGAGGGGGAGCCGGTGTTCCGCTTCAACTGGAACGCGCCCTTCCTCATCTCGCCCCACGACCCCGGCGTGCTGTGGCTGGGCGGCAACCACGTGTTCCGGCTCTACGAGCGCGGGGACAAGTGGGAGCGGGCGAGCCCGGACCTCACCACGCGCGACCCCGAGAAGATGGTGACGGGCGGCTCCTCGGCCGAGACCTACTGCACCATCGTGTCGCTGGCCGAGTCCCCGATCGCGAAGGGGCTGCTGTGGGCGGGCACCGACGACGGCAAGCTGTGGCTCACCCGGGATTCGGGCGCCCACTGGACGGACCTCACCGGGAACCTGCGCGGAGTCCCGCGGGGCCTCTACCTGGGCGGCGTGGAGCCCTCGCACCACGACCCGGGCACCGCCTACCTGGCCGTGGACGGGCACCGCAGCGACCTGTTCGATCCCTACCTGCTCGCGACCCGCGACTACGGCAAGACCTGGTCGTCGGTCGCGGGCGACCTGCCGCGAGGCGGACCCGTCAAGGTGGTGCGCGAAGACCTGACCAATCCGGACCTGCTCTTCGCGGGCACCGAGTTCGGCTGCTATGCCAGCCTGGACCGGGGCCGGCGCTGGATGAAGCTGGACGAAGGCCTGCCCACCGTCGCGGTGGACGACCTGGTCATCCACCCGCGGGAGCGCGACCTGGTGGCGGGCACCCACGGGCGCAGCGTCTACGTGCTGGACGACGTCACGCCGCTCGAGCACTGGACGCCGCGCGTGACCGCGGACTCGGTGACGTTCTTCCCACCGCGGCCGGCGACGGCCTACCTGCACCGGACCTTGAGCGGACTGTGGGGCCAGCGCCTGTTCAGCGCCAAGAACCCGGCTTTCGGCGCCTACTTCAACTACTTCATCCGCCAGGACACCGGGCAGGGCGTGAGCCTCACCGTGGCGGACAGCGCGGGGAAGACGGTGCGCACGCTCGCCGGTCCCGGCACGCCCGGACTGCACCGGGTGGTCTGGGACCTGCAGGGCGACCCCAAGCAGCGCATCGGGCGCCCCGAATGGAACAACCAGCCCGAGTTCGTGCGGGCCGGCCGCTACAGCGTGACGCTCACCTACGGCGAGTGCGCGCCCATCAAGCGCACCGTCGAGGTGCGGGTGGCCCCCGGCGTCGAGGACCCCGGGTTCTGAAGGTCGCGCGCGGGGTCGGACCGGCGCACGGGCCGGTCACGCCTTGGCGCGGTACTTGATGCTGCACCCCAGCGCCTTGGTCTCCTGCACCGCCACCTTCCGGCCGCTCACCACCGCCTCGAGCGCGTCGCGCAGGTAGCGGGACCTCACCTTCCCGGGTTCGCGGGCGTTGTCGTCAATCACGCCGTGGTAGACCAGCCGCCCTTTGCGGTCGAAGAGGAAGGCCTCGGGCGTGCGGGTGGCGCCGAAAGCCCGCGCCACGTCGGAGGTGGCGTCCACCACGTAGGGGAACTCCATGCCGCGCTCCCGCGCCCGCTCCTGCATGGCCGGGTAGGTGTCCTCCTCGAAGGCGGCGGGGTCGTTGGGATTGACGGTGATCACGCCGACGCCGAGCTTGGAGTAGGTGTTGCCCAGCTCCACCAGCCGGGTCTCCCAGGCCTTGACCCACGGGCAGTGGTTGCAGGTGAAGATCACCAGCGTGCCCTTCTCCCCCTCCACGTCGGCGATCGAGAGCTCGCGGCCGTCCACGTTCTTCATCTTCACGTCCCGCAGCGGGGCGGTCCTGCCGAGGGCGAGCGGCTTCGGGCCGTCCGCGGCGCGCACGGCGACCGGGGCGGCGAGCAGCAGGGCGGCGAGCATCGGGGTCCGGAAGCTGCGCCAATCGTTCACGAGTGCACCTCCGTGGAGTCAGCGGGTCGCGCGCGGCCCAGGAGCGGGAGCACCCGCCTTTCCAGCTCCTGGTAGGTGGTGCGGCCTTCCTGGAAATGCACGAGCCGGCCATCCCCGCCGTAGACGAACGTCGCCGGCAAGGCTCCCGACCAGTCGCGGTGGAGCCGGTTGATGAAGCGCATGTCCTCGTCGCGCTTGACGAACGTGGGGAAGTCCACCCCCTGCTCTTCCAGGAAGCGCCGGGCCTGGGGGAGGGACTCGTCGAAGTCCGCCGAGACCAGCACCAGCCGCAAGCCGCGGTCGCGATAGGCGCGGTAGAGGCGAACGATCTCGGGGAACTCCTCGCGGCACGGGGCGCACCACGTGGCCCAGACGTTGACCACCACGGCGCGCGCGCCCGGGGCG
>JBBIHL010000030.1:0-12923 GCA_037447075.1 Candidatus Eiseniibacteriota bacterium
GCAGATCTCCTTCAGCCGCCGCGGCCACACCGTGACGCTCACCTCGCCGAGATGCGCCTTGCGCAGCAGCAGCATGGTGGTGCGCGACTGTCCGATGCCGCCGCCGATCGAGAGCGGGATGCGGTCGTTCAGGATGGCCTGGTGGTAGGGCAGCTCGAGGAAGTCCAGCTGGCCGCTGAGCTCGAGCTGCTTGCGGAGCGTCTCCTTGGTGACCCGGATCCCCATGGACGTCAGCTCGTGACGGCGCCGGGTGACCGGGTTCCACACCAGGATGTCGCCGTTGAGCCCGTGCATGGGCCGGCCGTCCTCCGACACGGTGGGCGTGACCCAGTCGTCGTAGTCGGCGGCGCGCATCTCGTGCGGGTAGCCGTCCTTGAGCACCCAGCCGATCCCGATGATGAAGATGGCAGGGTGCCTCTCCGACAGCACCCGCGTCTCCCGCTGCTTGCGCGGCAGGTCCGGATACAGGTCGAGGATGTCCTCGGCGTGCAGGAAGGTGAGCTGGTCGGGCAGGTTCGGATAGCGGTCCGACTTGAGCCTGGGAAACTCCCGCTGGATGAAGGTCTCGGCGCCCTTGATGACGCGCCAGATCGCCTGCACGGTCCCCTTCAGGTAGTCCAGGGTCCGCTGCTCGGGCCTGATCACCTTTTCCCAGTCCCACTGGTCCACGTAAGCGCTGTGGTCGTGGTCCAGGAAGTAGTCCTTGCGGACCGCCCGCATGTCCGTGAGGATGCCCTCGCCCACCTGGCAGCCGAATTGCCGGAGCGCCATCCGCTTCCACTTGGTCGCAGCCTGCACCACCTGCGCCCGGATGGGCTCGTCGAGACCCAACCCGCATGGGAACTCGATCGGCGTGCGGGAGCCGTCCCGGTCCAGGTAGTCGTTGACGCCGCTCTCCCGGCTCACGATGAGCGGCACCTCGACCCGGAACAGATTGAGGGCCCGGCACAGCTCGTCCTCGATGTAGCGCCGAAGGGCGTGGAGGGCGAGCTGGGTTTCCTTGGGATCGAGGAGTGACCGGTAGCCCACGGGCAGGATTCTCTCGACCTCTTCGTAGGTGCCGATTCCCGGCCCGGCGAGATCGGCTTGCTTGCCGAGTGTCATCGTGGGGTCCCTTTCCTGGAGTCGGACGCGGCGCACCCGGGAGGCAGGCCCGCCCGGTTCGAGTTGTCTCCGGGCGCTCCGCGCGCACGTCCCGTGCCAGAGGCTTCGCCCGGCCGACCCGCTCCGGGCAGCCGCGTCGCGAACCGGCCGGGCGGAAAGGCAAGCCCCGAGGTTCCATCGCCTTCGGACCGCAGCCCGGCGGCATCCCGGCATGGCACCGCCTCCCCCCGGCCCGTGTGCGGCTCGTCCGCGGCACGCCGGTCGCAAGCCGGATTCGGCAGGCCGACCCGGACAGTACGTCAGCAGGGCAAACCGTCGGCGTCGGACCCCGACGCAGGCCACGCCGCCTCCGCCGGGGCGCCGGCCGGCATGATCGGCCGCGGCATGTCGTCCTTGGGACCCGTGCTTCCGCCCGTCGCGCGCGCCGCGCGCGCCTCGTCGTCTTGACCGGCCGCGTGGCGCTCTCTAGATTGTCACGCCCTCATGCACCCCGAAGCGCTGGACCGCCTGCTCGAGCACCGGCTCCTGGCCGTGATCCGCGCCCCCAGCCCCGAGGCCGCGCTGGGCGCCGCCCGAGCGGTGGCGCGGGGCGGCATCCCGTTGCTCGAGATCACCTTCACCGTGCCGGACGCGCCGCGGGTGATCGCCGAGCTCGCGAGGGAGCGGGGGCTGGTCGTCGGCGCCGGCACCGTCCTCACCGCGGCGCAGGCGCGGGCCGCGGTTCAGGCCGGGGCGCGCTTCATCGTCGCGCCCAATCTCTCCTGGGACGTGGCGCGCATCGCCCTGGACGTGGGCGCGATGTTCTGCCCGGGGGCCTACACCACCGGCGAGATCCTGGCGGCGCGCTCGGCGGGCGCGCACGTCGTGAAAGTCTACCCGGTGGGCGTGGCGGGCGGCCCCGGCTACATCCGGGTGATCCGCGACCCCCTCCCCGACGTCCCCCTGCTGGCCGCGGGCGGCACGAACCTGGAGAACGCGGCGCCCTTCCTGGAGGCGGGCTGCGTCGCCGTGGGACTGGGCGCCGCGCTCGCGGATCCGGCGCTCGCGGCCGCCGGCCGATTCGAGGAGATCGCGCGCCGGGCGCGCGCCTTCGTGGAGAAGGTGGCCGGCAACGCGGTGGCGGCGCCGTCCCCGAGCGCGTCACGGCCCTGAAGGGGGACGCGCCTTGAGGCCCGCCCGCGCCTCCGCATGAAGCCCATCGCCGAGATCGCCCGCACGCTGGGGCTCGACCCCGCCCACCTGGAGCCCTACGGCCGCTACAAGGCCAAGGTCGCCCACGCCGCGCTCGAGGGGCGCGCGGCGCGCGGCCGGCTCATCCTGGTCTCCGCCATCACGCCCACGCCGGCCGGCGAGGGGAAGACCACCTGCTCGATCGGGCTGTCGCAGGGCCTGGCCCGGAACGGGGTGAGGACCGCGGTGGCGCTGCGCGAGCCCTCGCTCGGACCCTACCTGGGCCTGAAGGGCGGCGGCACCGGCGGCGGGCAGTCCCAGGTGGTGCCCGCCGACGACATCAACCTGCACTTCACCGGCGACATCCACGCGGTGGAAAGCGCCCACAACCTGCTCGCCGCCATGGTGGACAACCACCTCTACCACGGCAACGCCACCGGTCTCGACTCGCGGCGCATCCTGTGGCGGCGCGTGCTCGACATGAACGACCGCGCCCTGCGCGACATCGTGATCGGCCTGGGCGGCTACCGGGAAGGCGTGCCGCGCGAGACCGGCTTCGACATCGCGGCGGCGAGCGAGGTGATGGCCATCCTGTGCCTGGCGCAGAGCGTGGCCGACCTCAAGCAGCGGCTGGGGCGCATCGTGGTGGGCTACCGCCACGACGGCAGCGCCGTGCACGCCTCGGACCTGGGCGCGGTCGGGGCCATGGCGGCCCTGCTGCGGGACGCCGTCAAGCCCAACCTGGTGCAGACCACCGAGGGCGTGCCGGCCTTCGTCCACGGCGGCCCCTTCGCCAACATCGCCCACGGCACCAACTCCATCAACGCCACCCGCACGGCCCTGGCCCACGCCGAGGCGGTCGTGACCGAGGCCGGCTTCGCCTTCGAGCTGGGGGCGGAGAAGTTCTTCGACATCAACTGCCGCTACGGCGGCTTCTCCCCGTGCTGCACCGTGCTGGTCGCCACCCTGCGCGCCCTGAAGGTGCACGGCGGGGTGCCGCTCGCCGAGGTCGGCAGGCCCGACGCCGCCGCGGTGGAGCGCGGGCTGGCGAACCTCGAAAAGCACGTGGAGAACATCCGCAAGTTCGAGCAGCGCTGCGTGGTGGCGCTGAACCACTTCCCCACCGACACCGCCGAGGAGATCGCGGTGGTGCAGCGGCGCTGCGACGTGCAGGGGTTGCCCGCGGTGGTGGCGCGCCCCTTCTCCGACGGGGGCGCCGGCTGCCAGGAGCTGGCCGAGGTGGTGTGGAGCGTGGCCCGCAGGGCCGAACCGCGCTTCAAGCCGCTCTACGACTGGAACGATCCCATCGACAGGAAGATCCAAACCATCGCCGGCGAGATGTACGGCGCCGAGGCGGTGGACTTCCAGCTGCGCGCCCGCCGCGACAAGACCCAGCTCGAGAAGCTCGGCTTCGACAGGCTGCCGGTGTGCATCGCCAAGACGCAGCAGTCGCTCTCGGACAACCCGGCGCTGCTGGGCCGCCCCAAGGACTTCCTGGTCACGGTGCGCGAGATCCAGCTCGCCGCCGGCGCCGGGTTCATCATCCCCATCACGGGCGAGATCCTGCGCATGCCGGGGCTGCCGGCCCACCCGCTGGCGGAGCGGTTCGATCTGAACGAATCGGGCGAGATCGTGTTCCGGGAGGGGTAGGGAGCGGCGCGGGCAAGAGGAAGCGCGGGGCTGTTCTCGGAGCCCCCCTCGCTCCTCTCGCAGCGCCTCCAGCTCGGCGATCGCCCCGAGGTCCCGGGGGCGCCCCGCCGCGCGCTTCACCTGGATCAGCCGGTCGAGCGAGAGGCAGCGGCACTCCTGGCCGAAAAGCGTGATGGTCACCGAGTCGGGGAGGAGGCGCTCGAGGTTGGCGGGGGACCGGGCGTAGACCACCTCCACGTCGTAGGTGGCCCTCGCCGACCCGTGACCCTCGAACTCCGTGGTCACGTGAGGCGCCGTCCCGCCCGTCTCAGCTCTTCGAGGAAGCGGAGGAACGCCGTCAGTCGGAGGATTCGTTGCTCGGGCGTGAGCTTCAGGTTCTCGCGGAGGAGCGTCCGGTCCACGTGCTTGCGGTAGGCGTCAATCACCGGATCGGTCGCGGGCGTCACGGGCAGGCGGTCCATGGAACCCGATCCCCAACATGAGCGCTCACGCCCCCGCGCAGGCCGGGCACAGAAGCCGCGCCGTCGGCGAGGCCCTCAATCGCGACGTCTCCCGGCGGCACGACTCGCAGGTCGGGGGCTCCACGCGCTCGAGCAGCCCGTCGTAGGCCAGGACCAGGGTGCGCGTGACCGCGCCGCGGTCCAGCAACACCTTGAAGAACGCCTTGGGCTGCCAAAGACACCGCACGCTCGCCAGCCGTGCACGGGTGCGGATGCCGTAGGTCTCTCCGAGCTCGCGCAGCTTGCGCTCGCGTTCCTGGCGCGCCGCCTCGATCCGCTGCGCAAGCTCGTCGGCCCTGGCGACGCGATCAGGATGTCCCCGCTCTCCCGTCTCTCCCGCCGGGGCGGCTTCCCTCGGACCGGTCGTCGAGTCGGTCCCGGCCCGCTCCAGCTCGCGAGCGCGCCGCCGCTCGAGCTGCTCGATCACCTCGCCGTAGTAGCCGCGGATGCGCGCGAACTCGACCGAGAACCGCTGCGCGACTCTGACCTGGTGGCGCGCGGCATCCCGGCCGACGAGCTCGCGCAACGCCCGGCAGGCCACCTCGTACGCGGCCTGGGCGGACGCCAGGGGGGCCAGCGGGAGGACCGGGGCGGGGTCCGCCTCCACGGGTAGCTCCGCCAACCTCCCGGCGAGCGCCAGGTTGACCTGGTTGGAGAACAGGTTCACCGGCACGACGTAGAGGCGCTCCCGGCGCTCCTCGGACAGGAACGCCACCTTGAAGTCGAACTGCGCGGTGGCCGAAAGCCGGACGTCGGCCCCGTCATCCGGGTAGCGGGTGCGACAGTTGGAGAAAAGCAGGGCTCCCTCCACCTCGCCGCGCAGCCCTTTCCGCTTCAGGCGGCCGGCAGGCAGGCATCCCGACGCCACCGTGCCGCGGCCGGCCGCGTGGCGGATCAGGGCGTCGAGGAACGGGCTGCCGAGAGCCGCGGATTCCGCGCCCTCGTCGAGAGCGTCGGCGGCCAGGGCCAGGCGCACCCACGAGCGGCCGCCGGCCGCCGCTTCCAGCGCGGGCGGGAGCAGCGCGTCGAGCCGCCCCGGCGCGCCGGCGTCCACGGCTCCGCCCGCGCGCTCCACGCAGCTCCGGATGAACCCGGGGAGGTCGAGGGTCGGGGGCTCGAGGTTCGCCACCGTCATCGAGCTACTCCTGCGCCGCGAAGTCCTGCCCGAACAGGGCGTCGTCGTAGGCCCGGCTGTCCAGATAGCGGCGTCGCGCGCCGACCAGCCGCTCGCCGAGCTCCGCGAAGCGCTCGGCGGCGGCAGGGTCGGAATCGGCGCTCGCCCACAGGTCGAGCACGATGTCCTCGAACTCCCGCTCCTCCTCCAGGTTCCCCAGGATCTCGCCGATCTCCCCCACCACCAGCTCGAACATGTTGATCTTGCTGTCGAGTACTTCGAGGATGTGCCCTTCGAGGGTGCCGGGGGCCGCGAGGTTGAAGATCCGCACCGGCTCGGTCTGGCCGATGCGGTGCACGCGGCCCACCCGTTGCTCGATCCGCATCGGGTTCCACGGCAGGTCGTAGTTGACCACGGTGTGGCAGAAGTGGAGATTGCGCCCTTCGCTCCCGACGTCGGTCGAGACCAGGACGCGGCGGTCGCGGGCAAAGGCGGCGACTTCGGCGTCTCTTTCGGCCGCGGTCAGCCTCCCGTTGAAGCGTGCCGCGGCCAGGCCGGCCTCCTCCAGCACGCGCAGCAGGAACGCCTGGGTCTCCAGATACTGGGTGAACACCAGCACCTTCTCGGACGGCTCCAGGCGCCGGCGCAACAGGTCCACCAGGACCATGGCCTTGCTCGAGGTCTCGACTCCGGCCGCGAGCTCCAGCGCCGCGTCCAGCAGCGCCGCGTGATGCACGACCGGCCGGCGACGCATCGCCCCCAGCGTGGCTCGCACGGCCTGGACGCTGCTGCCCGCCTCGGCCTGGAGCGTTTGCAGCGCCACTCGTTGAAGGCGACCGTCCCCGAGACCCGGGTATCCCGCCCGCACCATGCGCGTCACCGCGTCGTAGAGCGACCGCTCCGCGGGGGAGAGCCCCACGCGCAGGGTGGTGGCCTCGCGGGGCGGCAGGCGCAAGCTCACCTGGCTCCGGGTATTGCGCACCATCACGTCCATGAGCAGCTCGCGGAGCTTGGTGCGGTTGCGGGGCCGCCGCGGATCATCACGCTGCACGAACTCGCGCCGGAAGTCGGCAGGGCTCTTGAGCTGTCCCGGGCAGAGCAAGGTGATGAGGTTGTAGAGCTCGTCCAGGTCGTTCTGGGCCGGGGTCGCCGTCAGGAGCAGCAGGTACTTGCTCTTGAGCTGGTTGACGAACTTCCAGCTCAGGCTCCCCCGATTCCGCAGGTGGTGCGCCTCGTCCACGATGACCAGGTCGTAGGCGGTCCGCCGGATGCTTTCGCGGTTCTTCGGGCTCTTGGCCGTGTGGAGGGATGCGATCACGCGCTCGCACGCCTCCCAGGCCCCGTCACCATGGCGGCGGAACTCGGGGTCGTCGAGGGTCAGGAACTCGATCGCGAACTTGTCGCGCATCTCCTCCCGCCACTGGGTCACCAGCGATGGGGGCGTGAGGATGAGGATGCGGCGCGCCAGCCCCCGCACGGCGTACTCCTTGAGCACCAAACCCGCCTCGATCGTCTTGCCGAGCCCGACCTCGTCACAAAGCAGCGCGCGCCCCCTCATGGCTCTCATCACCTGCAGCGCGGTGTTGAACTGGAAGGCGTGCTGCTCGACGCCGCGCAGCAGCGGCGTGCACAGCAGCACCTCGAAGCCGCCGAGCAGCGAGAGCCGCTGGGCGGCCTGATTCAGCCGGTAGTCCGCGGGGTGGTCGTAGCGCTGCGCGGCCAGGCGCTCGAGCATCCCTCGGTCCTCGGGCTCGAACTCGAGCTCCGCCGGCGGCGGCAGGTAGCGCGCCAGGAGGCGAGGGTCGGGGTCGGAGGCGGCGGCTCCGGAGGTCGAAGCGTCGGTCGCCGAGCTCGCCCCATTCCGCCCGCCGCGCGCGACGTCTCCCCCCGGCGCATCCGGAAGGCGAGGCGTCGAAGCCGCCCCGCGATCCCCGGCCGCCGCATCGCGACTCGCGGCAGCCGGCTCCACCTCGAGTCGCCGGATGTGGGCCCGCGCCTCCTTGAGAGTTCTGCGGTCCGCCTGGGCCAGAGGGCGCCCCAGCTCCTCCACGAGGACCAGCAGTGCCTTCAGGTTCTGGACCTCGTGGCCCCGGGCCTTCGTGAGCGCCGCCGCCAAACGCCCGCGGATCGTGCGCCACAGCTCGGCCGCACGCCGATAGGGTCGCAGCGCGTCTTCCCGGGCGCGCTGCAGCTGGCGGCGTATCCGCTTGGCTTCCGCCAGCTCTCGCCCGCCCCGGTAGTCCAGGCCCAGCCCGGCGACCGCCGAGGTCTCCCGGATGAAGGCTTCCCACTGCGCCAGCTGACGCTCGAGCCACTCCGGCCCGCGCTGGTGCTCGAAATGCTCGACCTGCCGTTCGGCGTACTCCAGGAGGCGCGCCGCCAGCGACCGCAGGTCGCGGACGGGATCGGGGCGTGCGGTGGGGGTCGGTGGATCGAGCGGCTCAGCCTTCACGGTCCATCCCTGGGACGTTGTCGAGCGGGGACGAGGGATCAGCGCCACCTCGGGGCCAATACTTTCGCTCACTCCCTCCACCGGGGCAAGCCGAATCCGCTTCACGGCCCGGGCGGCCGCCTCCGGCGGGCCCGTCGCCCTGCTCGGGCAGCCGCAGGCCGGGAAGCGGCGCGCGAGGGTCCCGCTTGCGAATCTAGCTACATTCGAATATTCTCGCCGTCGTGTACAACGTGCGCCGGCTGAAGGCGGAGATCTTCCAGGCGCTCGGCCATCCCACCCGCCTCGCCATCCTCGAGGCGCTGCAGGAGGGCGAGCTGACCGTCGGCGCGATCCTCTCGCGCCTGGGGATGGAGCAGGCAAACGTCTCCCAGCACCTCGCGATCCTCCGCGGCCGGCGGCTGGTCTCGACCCGCAAGGAGGGGAACCGGGTCCACTACTCCCTGCGGGACCCGATCCTGGGGCGGGTCCTGGCCGACATGCGCCGCTATGCGGCCAGCCACCTGGCGGAGGACCTGGCGCTCCTCGAGGAAATGGGTCAGCGCGCGGCGGCACGGCATCGCTCCGCCCCGCGGCGGCGCTCGGTCCGGGCCCGATAGCCCACCCCGCGGGACGCGCGACGTGGACCTCAAGCTCCGGGATGTCGCCAGGCTTCTGAACGTGTCCGAGCAGACCGTCTCGCGCTGGGTGCGGGACCGCTCGCTGCCGGCACATCGCGTCGGCGAGCAATACCGCTTCAATCGGGTGGAGCTGCAGGAGTGGGCGGCCACGCACGGACACTGGGTGTCCCCCGAGCTGTTCGCTCCGGAGGCCCCCGCCGAGGCCGCCCCCAGCCTCGAAGCCGCCCTGGAGCGCGGCGGCGTCTACGCCGACGTGCCCGGCGCCACCCGCGAGGAGGTGCTGGCTGCCGTCGCGGGCCTCCCAGGAATCCCCGCCGGGGCGAACCGCCCGATGCTGGCCCAGCTCCTGGTCGCGCGCGAGGCGCTGGCATCCACCGCCGTGGGCGACGGCATCGCCGTACCCCACCCGCGGGACCCGCTGATCGTCCGCGTGGAGGAGCCGCGCGTCCTGCTCTGCTTCCTGGCGCAGCCGGTGGACTTCGGCGCGATGGACGGCCGGCCGGTGCGGATCCTCTTCACGCTGCTCTCCCCCTCGGTACGCCAGCACCTGCGGACGCTCGCGAAGCTCGCCTTCGTCCTCCACGACCCCGGGCTGAGGGAGCTGTTGACGCGCGCCGCCCCGAAACAGGCGATCCTGGAGCGCATCCGCGCCCTGGAAGGAGCGGCGGCGACCCCGGCCGCACCGCGGCCCCGGCCGCCCGACCGCTCTCGCTCGCGCTGATGCTCCCCTTCATCCTCGCGCTCCTGGGGCTCCTGGGCGTGAGCGCCCTCGTCTCGGCGCTGCTCGGGCGCGCGGATCGCGCCGCGCGGATCGCGGGCACGGCGGGGACCCTCCTGGCCTGCGGACTCGGCGTGCCGGCAAGCCTCCTGGCGCTCCTGCGGGGGGAGCGCAGCGCGCTCCGGTTCCCCTGGAGCCTCCCGGTCGGGGAGCTGCACTTCGGTCTCGACCCGCTCTCCGCCTTCTTCCTGGTCTGCATCTTCACGGTCGCGGGCCTCGCCGCGGCCTACGGCGCGCAGTACCTGCAGGGGTACGTGGGCCGGCGGCGGCTGGCCCCGGCGCTGACGTTCTTCCCGCTGCTGGTGGGCGCCATGGCGGGCGTCGTGCTCGCCCGCGACGGCATCCTGCTGATCGTCGCCTGGGAGATCATGTCGGTCGCCTCGTTCTTTCTGGTCACCTACGAGCACGATCGAGCGGACGTGCGCCGCGCCGGCATCCTCTACCTGATGGCATCCCAGCTGGGCGCCGTGTGCCTCCTTGCCCTCTTCGTCCTCCTGGGTCGCGGCGCCGGCAGCTTCGACTTCGACCGCCTCGGGGCCGCCGCGGCCGTGCCCGGCCTGGCGAACGCCGCGTTCCTGATCGCGCTGGCGGGATTCGGGACGAAGGCGGGCTTCTGGCCGCTGCACGTCTGGCTCCCGGACGCGCACCCCGCGGCGCCCACCCACGTGTCGGCGCTCATGTCCGGGGTCATGATCAAGATGGGGATCTACGGGCTGCTCCGCACGCTGGGCTTCCTGGGAACGCCCCCGGCGTGGTGGGGGGCGGTGCTGGTCGCGGTCGGAGGCGTCAGCGGGGTGGTCGGCGTGCTGCAGGCCCTCGCCCAGCACGATCTCAAGCGGCTGCTCGCCTACCACAGCGTGGAGAACATCGGGATCATCGCCCTGGGGATCGGCCTGGGCCTGCTGGGCGTGAGCCATGGCCATCCCGGGATCGCGTTCCTCGGCTACGGCGGGGCGCTGCTCCACGTCCTCAACCACGGGCTCTTCAAGGGCCTGCTGTTCCAGGGCGCGGGCAGCATCCAGCACGGCACCGGCACCCGCGACCTCGAGTCCCTGGGGGGCCTCTATCGGCGCATGCCCACGACCGGCCTTCTGTTCCTGGTCGGTTCGATCGCCATCTGCGGCCTGCCGCCGCTCAACGGCTTCGTGAGCGAGTGGCTCATCTACGTCGGGGCGTTTCGGGGCGGGGCCGCGCTCCCGCCGGGATGGTCGGTCTTCGCCATCGTGGTCGTGCTCTCGCTCGCGCTGATCGGCGGGCTGGCGGCGGCCTGCTTCGTCAAGGCGTTCGGGGTCGTCTTCCTGGGCGAGGCGCGGAGCGACGCGCCGTCCCGCGCGCACGAGTGCGGCGGCCTGATGCGGCTGACCATGATCGCCTCCGCGCTGCTCTGCCTGGGGATCGGGCTGTGGCCTGCCGGTGCGCTCCGCCTGGTCGCCCCCGCCGTGGCCGACCTCGCGCGCCTGCCCGCGGGGTCCCTACCCGAGGCGGGACCCCTCACGGCCATCACGCGGGCGGCCCTGCTGCTTGCCGGCGGCGTGGCCGTCCTGGCGCTGGCGCGCGTGGCCCTGCTGCGCGGGCGCAGCGTGACCCGGGCCGCCACCTGGGGCTGCGGATACGAGGCACCCGGCCCGCGCATGCAGTACACCGCCGCGTCCTTCGCGCGGCCGCTGCTCGAGCCGTTCGCGGGGGCGTTGAGCGCGCAGCTCGAGCGCGAAGGCCCCGAAGGCTGCTTCCCGTCTTCGGCGCGCTACCAGCGGCACGTGGGGGACATGGCGGGCGAACGCTTCCTGATCCCCGCCTACCATCGGATTCTGCACCTGTTCTCCCGGGTGCGCGGCCTCCAGCACGGCCGCCTCCAGCTCTACCTGGCCTACATCCTGGTGACGCTGGTCGCGCTGCTGGTCTGGCAGCTGTCCGAGTTCGGAGGACGGTGAGCCATGGGACGCGAGACGGCCCTCCACGTGGCGCTGCTGCTGGCGCTCCCGCCCCTGCTCCCGGGGGTGATCGCGAAGACCAAGGCGTGGTTCGCGGGCCGCTCGGGCCCGCCCCTGCTGCAGCCCTACCATGACTTGGCCAAGCTGCTCGGAAAGGGCGTGGTCTACAGCCGCACAACCACCTGGGTGTTCCGGGCCGGGCCCACCGTCTCGCTGGCGAGCCTCCTGGTGGCCGGGCTGATCGTCCCGCTGGCGGGGTCGCGCGCGCCCCTGGGATTCGCCGGCGACGTGGTGCTGTTCGCCTACCTGCTCGCGCTCGCGCGCTTCTTCACCCTGGCAGCCGCCCTCGACACCGGCTCGAGCTTCGAGGGCATGGGGGCGAGCCGGGACGCGGCCTTCTCCGCGCTGGCCGAGCCCACCTTGTTCCTCGTCCTGGCGATCGCCTGCCTGCCGGGAGCGACCCCGTCCTTCGAGCGCGCGTGGAGTCTTCTCCCCTCCGCGTCTCAGGGACTGGGCCGGGCGCCGATCCTGGCCGCGGCCGCGGCGCTCTTCGCCGTCTACTTGGCGGAGAACTCGCGCATCCCCGTGGACGACCCGAACACCCACCTGGAGCTGACCATGGTCCACGAGGTCATGGTCCTCGACCACTGCGGGCCGGACCTGGCCTGCATCCAGTACGGCAGCGCGCTCAAGCTCTTCATCCTGGGCGCCGTCCTCGTGCACCTGGTGCTGCCGCTCCAGGCCCAGGGGAGCTGGCAGGGGGCGGCCTGGCTGGTGGGCGGGGAAGTCGCCCTGGCCGTCGCGGTGGGCGGCGTCGAATCGGTGATGGCCCGCCTGCGCCTGTCGCACGTGCCGGAGTTCCTCATCGGCGCCTTCGCGATCGCGGCGGTGAGCCTGGCGGCGATCACCTTCCGGGCGGGGCGATGAGCGGCCTCTCGGACCTGCTGCTGCTCGTGGTCGTGGTGCTGGATCTGGCGATTCTGGCCTCCAGCCGGCTGACCACGTGCATCCGGGCCTCGGCGCTGCAGGGCCTGCTGCTCGCCATGCTGCCGGCGGCGCTCTCCCGGGAGGGCGCGGGCCACGTCCCCGCCCACCTCCTCCTGCTGGGGCTCGGGCTGCTGCTGCTCAAGGTGTTCGCCATCCCGTTCCTGCTGCTGCGCGCGCTGCGCGAGGCCGACGCGCGTCACGAGGTCGAGCCGTTCGTGAGCCTCCACGTCTCGATCCTGCTCGGGACGGGGCTCGTCGGGCTCTCCTTCTGGCTCGCGACCGCGCTGGTCCTGCCGCGGCCCGCGCCCTCGGCCCTGGTGGTGCCTGCCGCGCTCTCCACGCTTCTGCTCGGCTTCCTCATCCTCGTCTCGCGGCGGCAGGCCATCACCCAGGTCGTCGGCTACCTGATGCTCGAGAACGGCGTGTTCATCTTCGGCCAGACGCTCATCCGGGAAATGCCGGTCGCCGCCGAGCTGGCCATCCTGCTCGACCTGCTGGTCGGGGTCTTCGTGATGGGCATCGCGATCTACCACATCAGCCGCGAGTTCGATCACATCGACACCGAACGGCTGACCAGCTTGAGGGGATGAGCATGGTCCCCTTCCTGCTGGTGTCGGTTC
>JBBIHL010000031.1:0-259 GCA_037447075.1 Candidatus Eiseniibacteriota bacterium
CGCGCTCATGCCGCCTCCACCCCCAGCCCTGCGACCAGGGCCTCGAAAGCCGCCACCAGGGCCTCCCAGGAATACTCCCGCTGCACGCGCGCCACCCCCGCGCGCAGCCGATCGCCGAGATCCTCCTCGAACACGCGGCAGATCGCGGCCGCCAGGGCGGCCGCATCCCCGGGCGGCACCAGCAAGCCCGTCTCGCCGTCGCGGACCATCTCCGGCAGCCCGCCCACCGCCGTGGTCACGACCGGCACCCCCAGCGCAT
>JBBIHL010000031.1:315-3985 GCA_037447075.1 Candidatus Eiseniibacteriota bacterium
CCTGGGTGACGCCGCTCTGGGTGGCGGAGCGATAGGGAAGCACGACCAGGTCGGCCGCGCGGAACAGGGACTCCACCTCGTCGTCGGGCAGATAGCGGTCCAGGAAGCGCACGGACCCGCCGACCCCCAGGCGCGCCGCCTGATCGCGATAGGGCGGCGCGGGATCGTAGAACTCGCCCGCCACCAGGAGCGTGGCCGGGAGGCGGGCGCGGATCGCGGGCAGCGCGTCGAGCAGCACGTCGAGCCCCTTGTAGCGGCGCACGTAGCCGAAGAACAGCAGCACCGGTCCGTGCAGGTCCCAGTGCGCGCGCGCCGTCTCGCGGGTCCAGCGCCCGCGGTCGAAGTGGGAGTAGAGCGGATGGCGGACGAGCCGGCGCGGCGCCCCGGGCTTCAAGCGATCCAGGTCGGCCTCCACGCTGCGCGACATCACCAGGTAGCCGTCGGACTGGCTCAGCATCCAGCGGGTGAGCGCTGCGTCCAGCGGCCGGCGCTCGTGGGGGACCAGATTGTCGCACACCAACACGACCCGGGCGCCCCGCCGCCGCAGGGGGGCGGCGATGCTGGCGAACGCCGGGGCGAAGAACGGGATCCACCACTTGTAGACCACGGCGTGCGGGGCGAAGCCCTCGAGGGCCCGCGCGGCCCGCCGCCAGCTCAGGGGATTGATCGAGTCCACGCGCCGCTCGACGGGCACCGCGGGCGGCGGCGCCGCCGGGTCCAGCTGGCTGCGGCCCGGGAACAGCAGCCCGGGGTACTGGCGCGTGAACGTGAGGCAGCGCACCTCGTGGCGCCGCGCCAGGGCCTCGGCCAGCAGCCCCAGGTACTGGGCGATGCCCCCGCGCCAGGGATGGAAGGGACCGACCAGGGCGACCCGCATGCGGGGCGCATCACCTCGCGCGCCGCCGCGCCGGCCGGGAGACCCGGAACGCCGCGTGGTCGCCGCGCGAGGACCCACGCGTGCACAGGGCGTCGCGGCTTCGAGCGACCCGGCGGGTGCGGCGGTTCGGCATGCTCGGCGGAAGCCTAGCGCGAGGCGCTCCAGGTCTGCAGCCCCCGGCTCTCGAAGTGGAACGGCACCACCTGTCCGCCCAGCCGCTCGAGCAGCGCGGCCACGCGGTGCTTGCGGTCGAAGCGGCAGAGGAAGACAAAGTAGCCCCCACCCCCCGCTCCGGGCATCTTGCCGCCGATCGCGCCCTCGCGCCGGGCCTTCTGGTAGAGCCGATCCACGTGGGAGTTGGTGATGCCCGGGTCCAGCCGCTTCTTGTCCTCCCAGGCCTGATGGAGCAGCTGGCCGAACTCGTCCAGCTTGCCCAGCAGCAGCGCGTCCTTCATCTGAAGGGTCTGCGCCTTGAGCCGGTCGAGCGCGCGCACCACCTGGGGCTTGCCGCTCCGGTAGCTCGCCACCTGGCGCTCGATGATGTGCGCCGACTGGCGCGTCTGCCCCATGTAGCACAGCAGCAGGCGGTACTCGAGCTCGTGCAGCAGGTCGCGCCGGATGCGCAGCGGGTTCACCACCGTCGAGCCCGCCTGGAACTCGATGTAGTTGAATCCGCCGAAGGTGGCGGCGTACTGGTCCTGCCGCCCGCCGGCCAGGCCCAGGTCCACGCGCTCGATCCGGTAGGCCAGCTCGGCGATCTCGTAGTCGGTGAGCGGGCGGTGCAGCCACGCCGCCAGCACGCCGATCAGCGCCACCGCCAGGGTCGAGGAGGAGCCCAGCCCCGAGCCGGGAGGCGCGTCGGTGTGCATCCACAGGTCCGCACCGCGGCGGGGACCCAGCGCCCGCACCACGGCCTTGATGAGGTCCAGGTTGCCGTCGAAGCGGATGCGGCGCGGGTGGTCGTACTTGGCGACCACGTCGTAGTCCAGGCTGGTGATCGAGAGCTTGCGGTCGCGCCGCGGCCGGAGCGAGGCGAAGGCGTACTTGTCGATGGTGGCCGACAGCACGCACCCCCCGCGCTCCTGCGGGTAGGGGTCCACGTCGGTGCCCCCGCCGCAGAAGGACAGGCGCAGCGGGGCGCGGCTGCGGTGGTGCACGGCCATCACGCCCCCGCGAACCGCCGGTCGGCCGCTTCCCAGCTCTCCGGCGTCCCGATGTCCACGAAGGACGAACCGCAGGGAAAGCCCAGCAGCGCCCCCTCGGAGGCCAGCGCCGGGAACACCTCCCGCTCCAGCGAGCACGCGCGGTCCACGGGGAGCCGCCGCCACACGGCCGGCGCCAGCGCGTAGAGCCCGCCGCTCACCCACGCCCGCCCGCCGTGGTCGGGATCCTTCTCCCGGAATCGCGTCACGCGCCCCTGGGCGTCGCACTCCACCCGGCCCGCCGCCCGCGCGTCCTCCACCTCGCAGAGCGCCAGGGCTCCGAGCGCGCCCCGTTCCCAGCGCGCGCGTTCCAGCTCCCAGGGGTCGCAGTCGGCCAGGGTGTCGCCGTTCAGCACCAGCGCCGGGCCGTCCACGTGCCGCCGGGCGAGCCCCAGCGCGCCCCCCGTTCCGAGCGGCTCCGCTTCGCGCGACCACGTCACCCGCACGCCGTGGCGCTCGCCGTCGCCCACCCGGCCCTCGACCTGGTCGGCCCCGTGGCCCACGCACAGCACCACCTGCCGCACCTGGTGGCGGGCGAGCCACTCCAGCAGGTGCTCGATCCACGGCCGCCCGCCCACCGGCACCAGCACCTTGGGCAGGTCGCCGAAGCGCGGCCGCAAGCGGGTGCCCAGTCCGCCGGCCAGCACGAACGCCCTCACGCCCCGCCCGTAGGGTAGCTGCGGCGCACCGGGTATTCGGCGCGCGCGTGCTGGGCCGCGATCATCTCCCCCAGCAGCCCCATCAGGATGAGCTGGATCCCCAGGAACACGAGCCCCGCGCCGAACAGCATGAGCGGGCGCACGCGGATGGGTTCGCCGCCCGCCCACAGCACCACGAAGTAGGCGCCGATCAGCGCGCCCCCCGCCACGAACAGCAGCCCCACCCGGCCGAACACGTGCAGCGGCTTCAGGGCGCTGGTCGAGATGAAGGCGGCCGCGATCAGGTCGAGGAGGCCGTTGACGAAGCGCGCGGCGCCGAACTTGCTCCGGCCGTAGCGGCGCGGCCGGTGGCGCACCGGGATCTCCCCCACGCGGAAGCCGCGCCAGTGGGCCAGCGCCGGCACGAAGCGATGCAGCTCCCCGTAGACCTCGACGGCCTCCACCACCTCGCGCCGGTAGAGCTTGAGGCCGCAGTTGAAGTCGTGCAGCCGCACGCCCGCGACCCAGCCCGTGACCGCGTTGAACAGGCGCGAGGGCAGGGTCTTGGTGAAGGGATCCCGGCGCTCGCGCTTCCAGCCCGAGACCAGGTCCAGCCCTGACTCCAGCGCCTCGGCCAGGCGCGGCAGCTCGGCCGGGTCGTCCTGCAGGTCGGCATCCATGGTCATCAACCAGCGGCCGCGCGCGTGGCGGAACCCGGTGGCGAGCGCGGCCGACTTGCCGAAGTTGCGGCGCAGCGAGAGGGCGCGGAGCCGCGGATAGCGCGTCGCGAGCTGCTCCAGCGCGCGCTCGCTGCCGTCGCGCGAACCGTCGTCCACCACCAGGATCTCCGCGGGGTAGCCCTGCCGCGCGAGCACCTCGTCCAGCTCGCCGACCAGCTCGGGCAGGCTCTCGGCCTCGTTGAAGGCGGGGATCACCACGGTGAGCTGGACGGC
>JBBIHL010000031.1:3995-12915 GCA_037447075.1 Candidatus Eiseniibacteriota bacterium
ACGCGGCGGTGGCGAAATACAGCTGGACGGCCGGATCCACGCTCACGTCTCCCCGTAGAGGGCGCGCGCCCATTCGGCCTGGAGCGCCAGCCCCCGCTCCACGCCCACGCGCGGCGCGTAGCCCAGGTCCTCGCGGGCGCGGGCCGTGTCGGCGCGGGTGCGGCGCGGGTCGCCGGGCTGGAGAGCGGCGTGCGTGACCCGCGCCTTGCGGCCCAGGGCGCGCTCCAGGACCCCCAGGGCCTCGAGCACCTCCACCTGGGAGCCGCCGCCGATGTTGTAGACGCCGAGCGGCCTGGCCCGCCGCCACGCCAGCCAGTTGGCCTCCACCGCGTCCGAGACGTAGGTGAAGTCGCGCGACTGGCGCCCGTCCCCGTAGATCACGATCTCCTCCCCCCGGAGCAGCGCGCGGGCGAAGCGATGGAAGCCCATGTCGGGACGCTGGCGCGGCCCGTAGACCGTGAAGTAGCGCAGCGCCGCCACCGGCAGGCCGAAGTTGCGCCCATAGAGTAGCACGAGGTGCTCGCCGGCCAGCTTGGTCACCCCGTAGGGCGAGAACGGGCGCGGCAGGGCGGTCTCGGGCGTGGGGAAGCTCTCGGCGTCCCCGTAGATCGAGGAGGACGAGGCGTAGACGAAGCGCTCCAGGGGCCGGTCGCGGAGATGCTCGAGCAGGCGCTGGGTGGCCAGCACGTTGTGGCGCAGGTAGTCGGCGAACCGATCCCCCCACGAGGTCCGCACGCCGGCCTGGGCGCTCTGATGGAAGACCACCGCCACGTCCCCGGGGAGCGCCGCGAGATGGTCGCGCGACAGGTCCAGCTCCAGCAGCGAGAAGCGGGGCTCGCGGCGCAGCGGCTCCAGATTGCGGCGCTTGAGCGCGGGGTCGTAGAAGTCGGTGAAGCAGTCCACGCCCGTGACGCGGCAGCCCTCGGCCGCCAGGCGCTCGCACAGGTGGGAACCGATGAAGCCCGCGGCCCCCGTCACCAGCGCGTGGCCGGATCCCATCGCGTCCGGGCGCTACGGCCCGAATGGCCCTCCCGGCGGGGGGGGCGGGGCGAAGCTCGGCGCGATACCCAGCTCGCGCTCGCGCTGCTCGATCATGGCGCGCAGGCTGGGGTCGTCGGGGTAGAGACGCGCCAGCCCGCGCAGCCGCTCCAGCGCCTCCTCGCGGCGGCCCAGCGCCCAGAGCAGCTGGTACATGCCCAGGTAGGGGTTCGGGTAGTTGGGGTCCAGGGCCAGGGATCGCTTCATACGGTCCAGGGCGGCGGCGGTGTCGCCCCGCAGGGCCAGCAGCTCCCCCAGCGCGTAGGGGACCTCGGGGTCCTCCGGGCGCCGGCGCTGGAGGCGCTCGAAGAGGGCGAGGGCTCGCGACGTGTCGCCGGCCTCCAGGTAGAAGCCGCCCAGGGGCGCCAGCGCCTCGGCGTAGTCCGGGAACATGCGCTCGACGCGCTCCATCTCGGCGATGGCCTTGTCGAGCCGGCCCTGCTGGCGGTAGCCGACGGCCAGCTGCAGGTGGGCCGCGGCGTAGTTGCGGGTGAGCGTGGAGGCGTTCTCGTCCTTGTAGACGGTGGAATCCCACGAGCCGTCGGCGGTGAACAGCCCGCGGTAGCGGAACAGCTGGTAGAGGTTCCGGCGGATCGCGGCGTAGTCCACCCGGGGGTGCACCGTGTCCGGCTGGACGCGGTAGACCAGACCCTCCAGGGTGAAATGCGCGTCCCAGCCGTGATGTTCCGGCACCGTGACGGCGAAGTAGGCGGGCAGCCGCCAGCGGTTCTGGGTGAGCAGGTGGTCCACCATGTAGCCGGCGGTGAGGACGAACTGCCCGGTCGAGTCGTAGAAGGCGCCGCGGCCCACGATCTCGATGGAGCGGTCGTCCAGGGTCACCGGCAGGCGCGGCGGGTCGTCGCGGAGCTGCCGGATGTACCAGTCGGTCTGCAGCAACGACAGGTTCACGACGCGCACGTCCTTCCTCACGCGCTCCACCTCCTGGAGGTACCACAGCGGGAAGGTGTCGTTGTCCCCGTTGGTGAACACGAAGGCGTTGGGCGCGAGCGGCTCCAGCATGTTGTAGGCATAGTCGCGAGCCACGTAGTTCCGGCTGCGGTCGTGCTTGAACCACAGCTGGCCGAGCATCTGGAAGGGCATCGCCAGGAGCAGGGTCCCCGTGACCGTCCCCGCCGCGACGCGGGCCCGCGGCGAGCCGAACGAATCGCGCACCCATCCCACCGCCACCGCCACCCCCATGCCGATCCACAGAGAGAAGGCGTGGTAGAAGCTGGTGAAGAAGTAGTCCCGGTCACGCACCTCCTTGTCGCTGAAGTTGAGGAACAGGATGAGCCCCGCGCTGGAGAGCGCGGCGAACGCCAGCATCACCGCGAACCCGCGCTTCTCGCGCCGGGCCTGCCACGCCGCCCCGGCCACCCCCAGCGCCAGCGGCAGCGCGTAGGGGAGTGCGCCGCCGCCGGGCAGGACCGGCCACTGCCAGCTCACGTAGCGCCAGAACTCCTTGTTGAGCTGGGTGTCGAGGCGGCCCCGCCGCTGGAACATGCTGGTCTGCCCGTATTGCTCGCGGTCGAGGAGTCGGCGCAGCGAGCCCCAGGTGGAGGGGTCGCCTTCGTTGATCGCCGGGCGCTGCGCGGCGCGGATCGGCAGATAGAGGTGGGTGGAGAAGCCGATCACCACCAGCCCCACGGCCAGCGCCAGGACCTTGCCCTCGCGCGTGCGCAGGGCCAGGAACGCCAGCAACCCGAGCACCGTCCCCACGGTGAGCGCGCCGAAGAGCGGGTGGAACCCCGCCGTCGGCGACATCAGCAGGTAGGCCGCGATCAGCATGACGGCCCCCGCGCCGAGGGCGAACGACCAGGGCAGCTGGCGGCGCGCGGCGAAGACCGCGAGCAGGGCGGTGAACAGGGCCAGGGCCCCCGCCCCCACCCGCTCCATGCCCATGGCCATCAGCATCACGACCAGGTAGGGAAGGGCGAAGAGCACGGCGACCTCGCGGTCCACCGCCGCCACCAGCACGAGCAACGGCAGCCCCATGAGCCCCACCCCCAGGTGCAGGCCGACGCACAGCCACATCACGTAGGCGATGAGGAAGAGCGGACCCAGCGTGGGCTTCTTCTCGTGGGCCTCCCACCAGCGCAGCCCCAGCCACAGCACCAGGATCTGCGCCAGGCTCATGAGCGCGTAAACCTCGGCCTCGGTGGCGTTCTCCCAGAAGGTGTCGGAGAAGGCCAGCATCAGCGATCCGGCGGCGGCGCCCGCCCACGCCAGGACCTCGTCGGCGGTCGAGCGCGGGGCGCGCTGGCAGAGGCGGATGAGCTTGAGCGTGACCAGGAAGGTCAGGGCCACCGCCAGGGCGGAGGCCAGCGCCGAGAGGCCGTTGACGCGCTGGGCCACCGTCGGCCAGGGCAGGACCAGGCTGGCGAGGCGCCCGAGGATGACGTAGAAGGGCGTCCCGGGCGGATGCGGGATGCCGAGGATGTGGGAAACCGCGATGAACTCGCCCGAATCCCAGAACGGCACGGTCGGGGTGAGGGTGCGGGCGTAGACGGCCAGGCTGGTGGCGAACACCGCCGCGGCGCCGACCGCCGCGCCGCGCTTCTCCAGGCCCATCTAGCTGCCTCCCGCGGCTTCACGCAAAGCCGCCTGCCGGCGGCGTCCCGGCAGGCGCAACACGAACACGAGCCCGCCCAGCAGGCTCACGGCCACCGCGACCAGATAGGTGAGGAACTGGAGCGAGAAGGCGTGCGCGCGCTCCACGCCCACCAATCCGAACAGCAGGACCCCCGCCCCCTCGCGCACACCGATGCCGTTGAACGATATGGGCAGGGAAACTAGCACCGCGAGCAGCGGCACGAAAAGGAAGAAGTAATGGAGCGGCAGCGCCAGACCGAGCGCGCGCGCCACCAGCGCGTGGACGCCGACGCGCGCGAGCTGCGTGGCCGCCGCCACCAGCAGCAGCCGCCCCAGCGCGCCCTTGTGGTCCCGGAACCCCGCCATGCGCCCGGCGAGGTCCTCCAGCCGGGGCCGCAGGCGCCCCAGCCCCACCACCGCCAGCAGGTGCTCCAGACGCATGAGCCACGGCGGGTTCACGCTGGTCCACAGCAGGGTGAGCCCGCCGGCGAAGAACACGACCAGCACCAGGTAGAGCCAGCCCAGGTGGAACTCGTCCACCGCCGGCCACGAGGTCAGCAGCGCCAGTCCACCCAGCGCGACCGTGCCGATCATGCGATCCATCAGCACGCTGGAGAGCGCGTGGGTCTTGCCCTCGGCGTGGCGCGCGGCGTCCATCACGCGGGCGATGTCGCCGCCGATCCCGGCCGGCAGGAAGTTGTTGAAGAACAGTCCCACGTGATAGTAGGCGCAGACGCGCGCGAACGGCACCTGGATCCCCGCGGCCCGCAGCAGCCGGCCCCACTGGAAGGAGGCGAGGAGGTTGCTGGCGAAGAACAGCGCCACGGCGGCCCACAGGAAGCCGGGGCGGTCCACCGACGCGGCGTCGCGGAACGCCGAGAGCGGGATGCGCCGGAACAGGAGGCCGAACAGGGCAAGGCTGAAGGCGACCTTGGCCAGCAGGATCGCGACCTTGACCCGGCCCAGCCGGAGGCGGTCAGCGGAGGCCACCGCGCTCTCCGAGCGGCCCGAGCAGCACCTCGAGTGAGCGCTCCGCGCACTCCTCCCAGCTGTAGCGGGCGGCCCAGTCGAGCCCGCCTCGCTCCAGGCGACGCCGCAGCGCGTCGTCGCGGAGCACCCGGACCAGCGCCCCTGCCAGGGCCGCGACGTCGCCGTGGGGCACGAGCAGGCCGCTCACGCCCTCCTGCACCGAGTCGCGCAGCCCGGGGCTGCGGCTCGCCACCACGGCGGTCCCGCAGGCGTTGGCCTCCACCACCGTGAGGCCCCAGCCCTCCTTGGGCGAGGGCTGCACGGCGACGTGCGCCTCGCGCAGCCGCCGCACCCGCTCCGCCCCCGGCACGAACCCGGTGAACTCCACCGCCGAATCCAGCGCGAGCCGCCGGGCGAGCCGCTCCAGCGGGCGGCGGTAGGGGCCGTCCCCCACCACCACCAGGCGCGCCTCGGGCACCGAGCGCCGCACCTCGGGCAGCGCGCGCAGCACCACGTCCAGACCCTTGTAGCGCCGCAGGCGTCCCAGGAAGAGCACGGTGGGAAGCGCCGCCTTGGCCGTGGCCGGGTCGGGCCGGAAGGTGGAATGGTCGAGCCCGCAATGCACCACCGCGATGCGCTGGCGCGGGATGCCGCGCGCGGCCAGGTCCTCGCGCGTGCTCTCCGAGATCACCAGGAACGGCTCGCGCCGGTACACGCGCGGGATCCAGGCCTCCAGGGCCCAGACGTAGGCGGCCTGGGGCCAGGCGGTCTCCCGGAAGGCGGTGGTGCCGAACAGGTGCGGGACGATCACCGAGACCGGCGCGCGCGTGAAGGCGGGGGCGAAGCAGGGCACCTTGTTGATGTCCTCGATGACCAGGTCCGGCGCCGGACGGGCGAGCTCGCCGCGCAGCACCCCCGGCACGACGGCGTTGAAGTTCCACCAGGCTCCGCGCCGCAGGACGCGGATGCCGTCCCGCCGGCTCTCGGGCTCCCCGCCGGGGAATCCGCTGGCGAGCCAGGCCACCTCGTGGCCCAGGCCCGCGGCCCGCTTGAGGATCTCGTGCAGGTGGACCTCGGCCCCGCCCGCCTCGGGGTGTCCCGGGTCCCGCCAGTTGATCGCCACCAGGCGCAGCGTCGCGCTCACGGCTTCTCCGCCACGCAGCCGATCACGTGGCAGGTGTAGAGCGCCCAGCGCCGCCGTCGCAGCGCCGCGCGCAGCCCCGCCCAGGCCCGCTCCCACGCCCGCGGGCCGCGGGGCGCGAGCGGCAGGCGCAGCCCGGCGCGCCGCGCCCCTTCGCGCAGCACCCGGTACCAGAGCCCCGGCACCATCCAGTCCCCGTAGGTGCGGCGCACCCGCAGCCCGGCCGCCTCCAGCGTGCGCTCCAGCCCGCGCGGGGTGTACTGCGTCTCCCAGCCCGCGAACCAGCGTCCGGCCAGGATGAGCGCCTGCTTCAGCACGGTGTAGAGGTGGAACGTCTGCGGCACGTCCACCACCACCCGCCCGCCCCGCCGCAGGGCACGGGCGTTCTCCCGCAGCAGGGGGAGCGGGTCGCGGAAGTGCTCCAGCAGTCCCTGGTGGAACACCACGTCGAAGGCGCCCTCGCGGAACGGCATGCGCCGCGCGTCGGCGCGCACCAGGTGGAGGGCGAGGCCCTGCGCGCGCGCCTGGCGCCGGACGTGGGCGAGCGCGGCGGGCGAATAGTCGAGCACGAATCCCGCGGCCCCCGCCCGCGCCAGCCCCAGGGAGTCGCGCCCCGAGCCCGCCCCCACCTCGAGCACGCGCCGCCCCTGCACCGGACCCTCGGCCAGCACCTCGCGCACCAGGCGGTCCTGGTTGGAATAGACCTGGTCCAGCTCGGGGCGGCCCGCCCAGTAGGATTCCCAGTGCTCCAGCGTGGAGGCGCGCGCCATCCCCGGGCCTACTCCCCCCACTGGAGGCGCTCGGCCAGGAAGCGCGGCAGGCCCGCGTCGAGGATGCGCTGCATGGCGCCCTTGACGTCGTAGTCCACGCGCACGTGGCGCAGGACCCGCGCCGCCTCGTCGTAGAGCAGGTAGCCGGCGCGCGGGTCCCCGTCGCGCGGCTGCCCCACGCTCGCCACCGTGACCAGGTAGCGGTGCCCGTCCTGGAGCGGGATCTCGTCCGCGCGCGTGTAGCGCACCTGGTCGTCCCGGCGGTCGAAGGCGCCGGGGAAGTGCGAATGTCCGATGAAGCACACCGCCTGGCGATAGCTGTCCATCTCCGCCACCGCGCGGTCCGGCGAGATGATGTAGTGCCATTCGTCCGGCTCGGTGGGCGAGGCGTGGACCAGCAGGGTGTTGCGCCACTCGACGGCGAGCGGCAGCTCGCGCAGGTAGCGGCGGTTCTCGGCCGTGAGGTTGCGGTCCGTCCACCGGGCGGCGGCCGCCGCGCTGGCGTTGAAGTAGTCGAGCTGCAGCTTCCCGCACGCGGCCAGGTCGTGGTTCCCGGCCACCGCGTGCCCGATCAGCGGCCGCAGCCGCGTGATGCACTCGTTGGGCGAGGCCCCGTAGCCCACGAAGTCGCCCAGGCACTGGATGGTGGCGGGCTTCACCCGCTCGAGGTCCGCGAGCACCGCGTCCAGCGCCTCGAGGTTGCCGTGGATGTCCGAGACGATGGCGTGGACCATCACAGCTCACCGGGGCGCAGCGCGCGCGCGATGGGGTCGAGAATGCCGTTCACGAAGCGACCGGACTCCTCGTCGCCGAAGGTGCGCGCGATCTCGATCGCCTCGTCGATCACCACCCGCGCGGGAGTCCCTCCGCGGCCCATCAGCTCGGCCACCGCCGCCCGCAGCACGGAGCGGTCGGTGGCGGTCAGCCGCTCCAGCTCCCAGTGCTTGGCGGCCTCGCGGATGCGCCGGTCCACCTCGGCGCCGCGCTCCTCAAGGGTGCGCACCACGTCCTCGACCAGCTCGCGCTGGCCCTCGCTCAAGGGCTCCTCCTGGCGCACGGCCGCCCAGGCCGCCCCGTAGCTGTCGGCACAGCGCTCCGCCTGGTAGGCCACGCGGAAGGCGACCTCGCGCGCGCGCCGCCGCGCGCGGCCGCGCGTCATCGCCGCTCGAGATGCCGGCATAACGCGGCCATCTGGATGGCGGCCAGCGCGGTCTCCGCGCCGCGGTTGCCCAGCGCGCCGCCGCTGCGCGCCTCGGCCTGCGCCGCATCGTCCACCGCCAGCACCCCGAACAGCACCGGGACGCCGGTATCGAGCGCCGCCCGCAGGAGCCCCTGCTGGGCGCCGCGGGCCACCAGCTCGAAGTGGAGGGTCTCCCCTCGGATGACCACGCCGAACGCCAGCACGGCGTCGTAGCCCCCGCCGCCGGCGAGCTTGGCGGCCGCCACCGGCAGCTCCAGGCTCCCCGGCACCCAGAACACGGCCAGGTCCTCCTCGCGCGCCCCGCGGCGGCGCAGCACGTCCAGGGCCCCGTCCACCAGCCGGCGCACGTACGCCTCGTTGAACTGCGCCGCCACCAGGGCGAAGCGACGCCCCTGGGCGTCGTGGCCCGGCCGGAACTCGTGGAGCGGGCTCACGTCTCCCCCAGGTGAAGGTCGAGCAGGTGGCCCAGCTTGTCGCGCTTCGCCGCCAGGTAGCGCCGGTTGTGCCGCGTGGGCGCGGGCTGCACCGGCACCCGCTCCACGATGCGCAGGCCGTGGGCCTCCAGCCCCACGATCTTGCGCGGGTTGTTGGTGAGCAGGCGGATCTGGCGCACGCCCAGGTCGGTCAGGATCTGGGCGCCGATCCCGTAGTCGCGCAGGTCCGGCGGGAACCCCAGCTTGACGTTGGCCTCCACCGTGTCGAGCCCGCGCTCCTGCAGCGCGTAGGCCTTGAGCTTGTTGGCCAGCCCGATGCCGCGCCCTTCCTGGCGCAGGTAGAGGAACACCCCGCGGCCCGCGCGGCTGATGACGCGGAGCGCCTCGTGCATCTGCTGGCCGCAGTCGCAGCGCTGCGAGCCGAACACGTCGCCCGTCAGGCACTGCGAGTGCACCCGCACCAGCACCGGCCCGCCTCCCACGCGCCCCTTGACCAGCGCCAGGTGGTGGTCGCCCTCGAGCAGGCACTTGTAGAGGTGCATCCGGAAGCGACCGTGCGGGGTGGGCAGGTCCACGCTGACCACGCGCTCCACCAGGCGCTCGCGCTGACGCCGGTACTCGATGAGGTCGCGCACCGTCGCCACCCGCAGCCCGTGCCGGCGCGCGAAGGCGAGCAGCTCCGGCAGGCGAGCCATCCGCCCGGAGGGCGCGAGCATCTCGCACACCGCCGCCACCGGCCGCAGGCCGGCCAGGCGGCACAGGTCCACTGCGGCCT
>JBBIHL010000032.1:0-12831 GCA_037447075.1 Candidatus Eiseniibacteriota bacterium
CGGGCGCGCTCCTCGCCTACGGGGAGCGCCTGGTGCGCGCGCACCTCGGGCGCCTGCCGCGCGGGCGCTACCGCTTCGCCGACGCCCTGGACGACGACGGCCTCGCCGGCCGGCCGGTGCGCATCGCCGCCACCGTGACGCTCTCGGGCGGGGCGGCGAGCGTGGACTTCGCCGGCAGCGCCGCCCAGGTGGAAGGCCCCGTCAACGCGCCGCTGGTGGTGACCCGCGCGGCCGCCGCCTACGCGTTCGTCTGCCTGATGGGCGAGGAGGTGCCGGTGAACCACGGAGCGCTGCGGCCCATCCGGGTGCTGGCCCCGCTCGGGAGCGTGGTGAACCCGCGGCCGCCCGCCGCCTGCTCGGCGGGCAACGTGGAGACCTCCCAGCGCATCGTGGACGTGGTGCTGGGCGCCCTCGCCCGGGCGCTTCCCCGGCGGGTTCCCGCCGCGAGCAGCGGCACCATGAACAACCTGCTCATCGGTGGCATGGACCCGCGCAGCGGGCTGCCCTTCACCTACTACGAGACCCTGGCCGGCGGGCACGGGGCGGGCCCCGGCTGGCACGGCGAGTGCGGCATGCAGGCGCACATGACCAACACGCGCAACACCCCGGTCGAGGCCCTGGAGCACGCCTACCCGCTCCGCGTGCTCGAGACGCGGCTGCGGCCCCGCAGTGGCGGCGCCGGGCGCTGGCGCGGCGGCGACGGCATCGTGCGCACCCTGCAGCTGCTCACCCCCGCGCGGGTGAGCGTCATCTCCGAACGGCGCCGGCTGCGACCCTACGGGTTGCGTGGTGGTAAACCCGGTCGCGCGGGCGAGAACGCCCTGCGCGTGGGCGCGGGGGCATGGCGGCGGCTCGCGGGGAAGTTCCAGCTTGACCTGCCGCCGGGGAGCGTGGTACGCGTCGCCACTCCCGGCGGCGGCGGCCATGGCCGTGCGCGCCGCGCGTCGCGCTCCCGTCCCCGAGCGCGCCCCATCCCACGAGGAGGTCGTCCCTGATGCGTCCGTTCGTGCGTGTCCTGCTCGCCGCGCCGCTCGTCCTCGCGCCGGTCGTCCTGTTCGCCACGCGCGGCGCCGTCACCGTCCCGCTCTACGCCGCACGGGAGAAGATGCAGTGCCAGCTCTGCCACGTGGACCCCAACGGCGGCGGCATCCGCAACGACTTCGGCTTCGGCTACGCCAGGAACCGCCACTCGCTGGTGCCCGAGACCGGCAAGCCCTGGGGCGAGCTCAACCTGACCAACCACGTGGGCGAGAGCATGCCCCTCTACTTCGGGCTCGACCTGCGGCACATGTTCATCCTCACCACCTCGGTGAAGTCCGACTCGCTCGACCGCGCCGCGCTCTTCCCCATGGAGCACGCGCTGCACGTCTCCTTCCAGCCGCACCCGCTGCTCGCCACCCAGCTCACCTGGGACTTCAACGAGTTCTCGGGCGCCACCCTGCGCGAGGGCTACGGGATGCTGCGCGGGGGACCGTGGGGGGGCTATGCCAAGTTCGGCCGCTTCCGGCCGCCCTTCGGCCTGCGCATGGACGACCACACGGTGGCGACCCGGAACGGGTTCCTGGACTTCTCCTTCGGCGGCTTCCCGAGCCCCCGCTTCCTGCCCTACGACCCGCGGGGGGTGGACAACGGGCTCGAGGTGGGAGGCGCGCAGGGACCGTTCTTCGGCCGGGCCGCGTGGACCAACGGGAGCGCGAACGCCTTCTCCGGCAACACCTACGCCCAGGCCAAGACGGTCAAGCTCGGCTACCAGTCCGGCCTCTACCAGGGGGCGGTCTCGCTCTACGACGACTTCAACTCGCCCGGGGGGGGCGCGCCCTACCGCCGGGCCACGCGCTGGGGCTACTACGGCATGGTGCGCGTGGGGCCGGTGACGGGGCTAGGCGAGGTGGCTGCCGGCACCGACAAGGCGCCGGGCGGAGCCAAGAACAACCTGCTCGCCGGGTTCGGCGAGGCCGACTGGCGGCCCGTCCACGCCATCAACCTGCGGCTCCGCTACGACTACCTCGAGACCGACCGCGACGACCGCGACTCCCGGCATCAGCGCTACGCCGTGGAGACCGAGTGGCTGCCGGTGCCCTTCGCCGAGCTGCGCCTGGTCTACCGCGCCATTGACCACAAGGACAAGACGCTCGAGGACGAGAACCAGGTCTACCTGCAGGGGCACTTCACGTATTGAGGCGGGGGCGGCGGGGCTCCAGCAGCGGCCACCCTCGCCCCTACACCCCCGCCGCCTGCCGCACCCGCTCCACGAGCATCCGGGCCACCACCCGGCGGGTGAGCGGGGTGGGGTCCGCGGCGGAGACGCGCAGCGCGGCCTCGGGGACCCGCTCCAGGAACGCGTCGCTCTGGAACGCGATGACTACCGTGGGCCGCGCCGCGCAGCGCGCGCGCAACCCCTCGACCTCGGCTTCGGGCAGCGGCGCCCGGCTCGCCACGGCGACGACGTCCATGCGGGCACCGCCCTCGGAGGGAGCCAGCGCGATCCCGTGGCGCTCGAGGGTCGCGCCCAGGGGCTCCCCGTAAGGCCACCGCGGCTCGGTCACCCGCCACGGCCCGGCGCCGGCACCCGGCGGTAATGCGCCAGCCCAGCGCACCCCGCGCTCGGCGACGGCGGCGAGCAGCTCCTCCCAGTCCGGGGGCGTGAGGGCGTCGAGGGGCCCGGCCAGCTCGTCGTCCGTCGGTTCCGGCACCCGCCGGTCGAGCGCCGCCAGGCGCGGCCGGGCCGCGTCGAAGCTCTCGCGGGGGATGGCACCCTCCACCAGCGCCCGGGCCAGCCGATAGCGCACCTCCCGGACGCTCTGGCCGAAGTGGGCGAAGAGCAGCAGGTCGCATCCTGCCTTCAGCGCCGCGAGCGCCGCCTCGAAGGGCGTGCGGTCCCGGGAGGCGCCCTCCATCTCCATGGCGTCGGTGATGCAGACGCCGGCGTAGCCCAGCCGGCCGCGCAGCAGGTTCTCCACCACGGCGCGCGAGAAGGTGGCGGGGTTCTCGGCGTCGAGCGCGGGATAGACGACGTGCGCGGTCATCACGGCGTCGGCTCCCAGCCCGGCGCGGAAGGGCCGCAGCTCGCGCTCTTCCAGGCGCGCGGGGTCCGCGTCGCAGCGCGGCAGCGCGACGTGCGAGTCCAGCACCGTGTCCCCGTGCCCGGGGAAGTGCTTCACGGTGCACGCCACCCGCTCCGCCTGGAACCCGCGCACCTGCTCGGCCACGCAGCGCGCCACCGTGGCCGCATCCTCGCCGAACGCGCGCGGCCCGATCACCGGGTTCAGGGGATTGGAGTGCACGTCGGCCACGGGCGCCAGCGCCCACTCGATGCCGAGCGCGCGCAGCCGCCGCGCGCTGACCCGCGCCAGAACGTCGGCCTCGCCGGCCCGGGCGCCGCGACCCACCAGCAGCGCGCTGGGCGGCACGGCCAGCAGGTCGCCGAGCTGGGAGACGAAGCCGCCTTCCTCGTCGGTCAGGACGAAGAGCCGCCGCGGCCGGGCCAGCTCCCGCAGGCGCCGGGTGAGCCGGCGCAGGTCTTCGAGGTCGGCGAAGTCCGGGCGGAACAGGATGACGCCCGCCGGCGTGTAGGCGCCGAAGTCCTTCTCGAAGGCGCGGTCGAGCCCGGTGGGCCGCAGCCCGATCACCATCCGCCGCGCGATGCCGCGCTGTGCGTCCATGCAGTCTCAACGCGGGCGCGCCGCGCGCGCGAGGGGACGGGGCCCGATGGGCATGGCGCAACGGGTAGCAGCGGTGGGGCAGGGTGTCAACCGACGCGCGCCGCGCTGCGGTTGGCCCGCCGGGACTACGGCGTGCTGGGTGGGGGGCCCCATCGCCTGACCTGGGACGGGCGGGACGGCGCGGGCCAGGATGCCGGATCCGGGGTCCTGTGGGTTCGCGTGAGCTTCGCCGAGGGGACGCTGGCGCGGAAAGGTGGTTCGGCTCCAACAGCGGCGGCTGGAGCCGACTGGCCGATGCGGCACGGGCGCGATCGGCATGCCGGGCGCGCCCGATCCCGGAACCGGCTCGGTTCCCCGGCGGGGTCCGACCGGGCGCCGAGCGCCAGGCACGAAGCGTGCTAAGATTGCACGGCTCATGCGCCCGCTCGTCTCCCACCGCAGCACCCTCTTCACCGAATCCGTCATCCGCGAGATGACGCGCCTGTGCAACCAGCACGGGGGCGTCAACCTGGCCCAGGGCTTCCCCGACTTCCCGGCGCCGGCCGAGATCAAGGAGGAAGCCGCCCGGGCCGTGCGGGCCGACGTGAACCAGTACGCCATCACCTGGGGCGCCAAGCGGCTGCGCGACGCGCTGGTGGCCAAGACCGCGCGCTTCACCGGGCTCGCCTTCGACCCCGAGACCGAGGTCACGGTGTGCTGCGGGTCCACCGAGTGCATGATCGCCACCCTGCTCGCCCTGGTGAACCCGGGCGAGGAGGTGATCGTCTTCGAGCCCTTCTACGAGAATTACGGTCCCGACGCCGTCCTGTGCGGGGCCGCCCCCCGCTTCGTGCGGCTGCGCGAGCCCGACTGGAGCTTCGACCCCGCCGAGCTGGCCCGGGCCTTCAGCAACCGGACCAAGGCCATCGTGGTCAACACCCCCAACAACCCCACCGGGAAGGTGTTCGGCCGCGAGGAGCTCCAGCAGATCGCGGCGCTCTGCCAGAAGTGGGACGTGGTGGCGGTGACCGACGAGATCTACGAGCACATCGTCTACGACGGGTTCCGCCACCTGCCCATCGCCACCCTGCCCGGGATGCGCGAGCGCACCGTGACCATCAGCGGCGCATCCAAGACCTACAGCGTGACCGGCTGGCGGGTGGGCTTCTGCCTGGCCGCGCCGGCCCTGACCGCGGCGATCCGCAAGGTTCACGACTTCTTGACCGTGGGCGCCCCGGCTCCCCTCCAGGAGGCGGCCGCGGTGGCGTTGGGCCTGCCGGAGGGCTACTACGAGCGCCTGGCCCGCGACTACCGGCAGCGGCGCGACTACCTGGTCGCCGAGCTGGAGCGGGCCGGGTTCCGAACCTTCCTGCCGCACGGCGCGTATTACGTGATGACCGACATCTCCGGGTTCGGTTTCCCCGACGACGTGGCCTTCGCCCGCCACCTGGTGGCGGAGGTCGGCGTGGCGGCCGTGCCGGGCTCGTCGTTCTACTCGAACCCGGCCGACGGCGCCCAACGTCTGCGCTTCCACTTCGCGCGCCGACGTGAGACGCTTGAGGCCGCCGCCGAGCGATTGTCCCGCCTGCGCAGCCGCGCGCCGGCAGCCCGTTCAACCTGAGGTGACCCGTCACATGTCCCGTCTGCGGAATCTCGGACCCCTCCTGCTCGCCATGGCGCTGGCGCTGGTGCTGGGCTTCGGCCTGGCCCGCGGCCTCTCCGCCACCGACGACCTGCGCAACCAGCTCTACCTGTTCTCCCAGATCCTCTACCTGGTGCAGAACAACTACGTCGAGCAGCCCGACAACGAGAAGCTCATGCGCGGCGCCATTGACGGCATGCTCAAGAGCCTGGATCCGCACACGGTCTACGTGCCCGAGCAGCGCGCCGAGCGCATGGACGAGGAGTTCCACGGCGAGTACTCGGGCATCGGCATCTCGTTCGAGATCCGCGACGGCTTCATCACGGTCCTGGCGCCGCTCGAGGGCACGCCGTCCTACCGGCTCGGCATCCGCCCCGGCGACCGCATCGTGATGATCGACGGCGAGAGGATGCCCAGCACGGTCACCAACCAGGACGTGTTCAAGCGCTTGCGCGGGCCGGCGGGCACCATGGTGCACGTCACCATCGAGCGCGAAGGCGAGGGGCAGCCGCTGGAGTTCGACATCGAGCGCGCCAAGATCCCCATCGAGAGCGTGCCCTACGCCTACATGATCCGTCCCGGCATCGGCTACATCCGCGTCACGCGCTTCGCCCAGACCACGGCCGACGAGCTGGACAAGGCCATCGAGGCGTTGCGCGGCCAGGGCATGAAGTCGCTGCTGCTGGACCTGCGCTTCAACTCGGGCGGCCTGCTGTCGCAGGCGGTCGAGGTGCTGGACGCGTTCGTCCCCCCGGGAAAGCGCCTGGTCTACACGCGCGGGCGCATCTCGTCGGCCAACGCGGAGTACTTCTCCAGCGACCGCGCCAAGCCCGTGGAGGGACCCATCGTGGTGCTGATCGACCACGGCACCGCCTCGGCCTCCGAGATCGTGGCGGGCGGGCTGCAGGACCTGGACCGCGGCCTGGTGGCGGGCACCACCTCGTTCGGCAAGGGCCTGGTCCAGAACCAGATGAGGCTCTCCAACGGCTCCAAGCTGCTGCTCACCATCGCCAAGTACTACACGCCGAGCGGCCGGCTCATCCAGCGCGACTACTCGAAGTTCGCCGACAGCCAGGACTACAGCGAGGACGCCTTCAAGGAGGACGCGCCCCAGGACAGCGTGCTGGCCAAGCGGCCCAAGTTCAAGACCGCCGCGGGGCGCACGGTCTTCGGCGGCGGCGGCATCATCCCGGACGTGGTGGTGAAGGATCCGCCCGCCCTGACCCGCGCCCAGATGGAGATGATCCAGAAGCGCCTGTTCTTCGAGTGGACCACCCACTACCTCGCCGCCCGCAAGGGTGCCCGGTGGACGCCCGAGAGCTTCGGCAAGGAGTTCAAGCTGACGCCCGCCGATTGGGACGATTTCGCCAAGGTCATGAAGAAGCGCGAGGTGACCTCGTCGGACTCGGTGCTGGCCGCCGATCGCGAGTTCATCGAGCGCCGGTTGCGCGCCGAGGTGGCGGGCAATCTGTGGGGTTCGCAGGAGAGCTACCGGATCATCGAGGAGGACGACCCCCAGCTCGAAGGCGCCCTCCAGCTCTTCCCGCAGGCGAGCGAGCTGCTGGCGCTGAGCGCGGGCGGGCGCCCGACGGGGAAGGCGGGCAAGCCGGACAAGGGCACCGAGGCCCACAAGCGGTAGTGGGCCGCCGGCCCCGTGCGCGGGCGTGGTGGCGGCAGCCGTTCGGTTCCACGGACCGATGGGGGAGAAGCGGGGGTAGGCGGGCGCCAATCCCCTAAACGACGACGCGCCTCGCTCGACAGAGTGGGCATCGCCCGATCGCGGACGGCCCCCTTGTCCGATCCGGAGGCATGCCATGTCGAGCCGTCGCCCGCTTCTCGCCCTGAACCTCGCCGTCGCCCTCGCTCTCGCCGCGGCCTCGCCCGTGTGGGCGGACGACGCGGCGTCCTCGTTCTCCAAGACCAACAACCCGACCGGCCCGTGGAGCTACGGTTACACGCCGACCCGCGGCGGCACGTTCTCGCTGTTCGCGGGCCACGGGACGGACGGTGCCGGGCTCGACTACTGGACCGCCGGCCCCGGCTCGGCCCAGGTCGCGCACAACGGGACCGGGGCCGGCAAGCTGGTCGGCGGGACGGTCTACACCCCGGCCGGCGGGCTCAACCTCACGCCCGGCAGCGACGCGAGCTGGGCCGTCGTGCGCTGGACCGCGCCGGCGGCCGGCACCTACGCCATCAACGTGCACTACCTGCCGCGCGTGCTCCCGAACGCCGCCTTCGGTCTGGCCGAGGTCGCGCTCATCCATTCGGGCGCGGTCGTGTTCGACCGCTGCCTCGCCGAGCAGCTTGGCCTGGGCACGATCGCCGTGGCGATCACGCTCACCCTGGGCGCGGGGGAGACGATCGACATGGTCGCGGGCGCCGGCGACGACCAGGGCGGCAACGACGTGATCGGCCTCGACGCCACGATCGACGCGATCCAGCCGCTGCCGAGCGCGGCCGGTCCGGTCTTCACCTTCGGCGGGCAACGCTTCGCGGCCGCGCGCTGGGACCTGGCGTTCGAGTCGATCGCCTTCGACCCCGTGAACCGGCGGCTCGCGTCCAAGGGCTTCATTCGCGACCTGTGCGGGGGGCAGGTCTCGGCCGGTCCCGACGACCAGCCCGGTCTCGCCTGGGATTCGCGGACCGGCACCTACTGGCAGATCACCGCGGACCGCGTCGTTCGCCGCTGGACCGCCGCGGGTGCGCTGATGGACACGGTGTTCGCGATCCCGCTCACGTTCAGCGTGCCCGGCACGGGGGCCGACACGCTCGAGTCGGCGCGCGGGATCGCGACGGACTCGAGCTTCGTCTACGTCGTGGACGCGGGCCCCTCGCCGGGCGACGTGGGCTCCAACGAGTGGATCAAGTTCACGCGGACGGGAACGCCCGTGACGTCCTCGAAGAGCACCGACTTCGTCACCCACCTCGGCCCGGGCAATGACGCGATCGTCGATGACATCTGCTACGTCCCGTTCGCGGCGCCGATGCTGCAGGGCAAGCTGGTGATCGCGCTCGAGCACACCGGCCTGCAGGTCATCGACACGGACGGCAACTTCGTGGAGGCGTTCCGCTGGACGGACCAGGGGTTCGTCACCCGGCCCATCGCCGCATTGGCCGGGGTCACGGTGGACCCGCTGAACGGGAACTTCTACCTGGTGAACAACGACAACAACGCCGTCATGGTGCTCACGCGCATCGCGCCACAGGGGGCCGCGTCGTACATGGTGGGCGGCGTGGGCGTGATCGGCGCCTCCATCACCGCCGTGCTCAAGTATCCCAACCCGGGCTGCGACCTCCCGCTGTGGAAGGCGTGGGGCGTGTCGCCGCCGATTCCCAGCAACTTCTTCGGCTACGCCTACCGCACCGTCGATCACGCCGTCTACACGTGCGAGTACGGCACGGGCGACATGTGGCGCTTCGATCCGCGCATGGGGACGTTCCAGCGCGTGGGCCCAACGGGCGTGGGGGGGTGGGGCCTGGCCTACGACAGCGATCGCGACGTGCTCTACGGCATGGTCGGCTTCACGCCCTCCCACGTGGCGGCGATCGACCCGCTGAGCGGCGCCGCCTCGACCCTGCCCAACCCCATCGGCTTCAACGTGGCGGGCAACAGCGACATCGCGTGGAACTCGACCGACAAGAAGATCTACGTGGTGGACCTGTCCACGTCGCCGAACCACCTGATCCGCATCGACCGGGACACGGGCGTGGGGACCATCGTCTCGAACATCACCGGCGTGCGGGGCGGCCTCGAATACGACGCCTCGATCGACCGCCTCATCTCGATCGGCAATCCGTTCAATCAGCTCATCGCGATCGATCCGGCCACCGGCGCCACGAGCGTGTTCGCCTCGCTGCCCGCCGCGAACGGCTTCGAGGGGCTCGCCGTGATCCCGGTTCCGCCCAACCCGTCGGTCGTCGCGGTCGGGGATGCCCACCCACCCCAATCCCACGAGCTGACGGCCTACCCGAACCCGTCGCGCGGCGCAACGCAGCTGTCGTTCGACGTGCCCACCCCGCAGAGCGTGACCGTCGGCGTCTACGACGTGACCGGCCGGCGCGTGCGCCTGATCGTCGCATCGCGCTTCATGGCGGGCTCACAGAGGGTCGGGTGGGACGGGCGCGACGACGACGGCCACGCCGCGGCCAGCGGGGTCTACTTCGCCCGCGTCGAGAACGGCTCGCTGACGCGGATCGCGAGGATCGTGCTGGCCAGGTGAGAGGGTAGGGGAGAGCCGGTTGCGGGCCGCCGCACGCTGGCCGCCGGGGCGGGGTCCCCTCGCTTCGCTGCCCTGGCTGCCTCCGCTACCTCCACACCGTCGGAGCGGCGGGCGCCGCCCCGCTGCCCTTGCGCCGCACCCACACCGAGTCGCCCACCGCCACGCCGATGCGCGAGGCGGCGTGGGCGCCGTATTGCGCCAGCTCCAGCCGGCCGCTGGAGCCGATCACCGCGAGCAGGGTACCCAGGGGCACGTCCGCGTAAGCCTGCGAGAACCCCTGCGCGGCATGCGAGCCGATGCCCACCACCAGCTCGCCGGGCGGGACCCGGGGGAAGGCGCGCTCCAGGTCGGCCTCGGTGATGTTGGTGAGGCAGTTGCCGAAACGGTCAATGTAGGCCACGCGGCCGTGGAGCTGGCCGTCCTCCTGCTCGGGCGACGGCCGCACCAGCCGCACCGGGTCGCGCACCTGCGGACCCAGCCGGGCCGGCGCGCCGCCCGCGCACAGGTGGGCTGCCACCGGCGCGAACACGTCGCGCGTATGGAAGGTGCGCGAGAGCGGCTGGCGGAAGAAGCGCTCCTCGCGCACGTCGTGGACCCGCGCGCCCGCGTCGGCCAGGGCGTGCTCGAGGATGCCGTTGTCGGGCCCCACGAAGAGCTGGTCCCGCGCGGCCACGCACAGCGCGCGCCGCGCGCCGCCCACGCCGGGATCCACGACGGCCACGTGCACGGTGCCGGGCGGGAAATCGGGGGCCGCGACCTCGAGCACGAACGCGGCCAGCGGCACGTCGCCGGGCGGGATGTCGTGCCCCAGGTCCACGACGTGCGCCCGGGGCGCGCGCGCCAGGATCACGCCGTGCACCACGCCCACGAACCAGTCGCGAGTGCCGAAATCGGTGAGCAGCGTGACGATGGGAGCGGCCATGCGTTCCCCGGCGGCGGAGGTTGGCGTTGACCCGACCCGGCCTGCGGCTCGCGCGCCGCCTGCCGCTGGGCTACAGTAGCCGACGCTGGCGGCGCTTTCCAGGCGCGGCCGGGGCCCCGGCCCGTCGCGGCCGCGCCCTGCTTGGAGGCCCTACATGACCCGCACGCCCGGGGACGAGGGGATGCGCACCCGCGCCGTGCACGGCCCGGAGCGCGAGCCCGGTCCGCTCTCCAGTCCGGTGGTGTTCTCGGCCACCTTCTCCTTCCCCAGCCTGGCGGCGATGAACGCCGAGCAGGAGAAGGGCCCGGACAGCGCCTTCTACCAGCGGCTCGGCAGTCCGACGGTGGCGGCGTGCGAGCGCCGGCTGGCGGACCTGGAAGGGGCCGAGCGCGCCCTGCTCTTCTCCTCCGGCGTGGCGGCCACCGCCGCCGTCTTCTTGACGGTCCTCAACGCCGGCGACCGGGTGGCGGCGTTGCGCGAGTGCTACGGAGGCACGCTGCAGCTGCTGGACTACGGCGGGCAGCACCTGGGCTGGCGAGTGGCGCTGGTGGCCGCCGACGAGCCGTCGAGCTGGGAGCGCGCGCTGGAGTCCGGGACCAAGCTCTTCCACATCGAGAGCCCCACCAACCCCACGGTGCGGGTGGTGGACCTGCGGCGCGCCGCGGCGCTGGCCCACGCCGGTGGGGCGCTGCTCAGCGTGGACGGGACGTTCGCCTCGCCCGTCAACCAGAAGCCCCTGGCGCGGGGGGCGGACCTGGTCGTGCACTCCGCCACCAAGTACCTGGGGGGACATAGCGACCTCCTGGCCGGCGTGGTGGCGGGACGACAGACGCTCATGGAGCCGATCTGGAAGGTGCGCAGGATCTTCGGGGCGACCCTCGATCCGCTGAGCGCCTGGCACCTGGAGCGCGGGCTCAAGACGCTGCCGCTGCGCGTGGAGGCGATCAACCGCACGGCGCTGGGGCTGGCGCAGCGCCTGGCCGGACACCCGGGCGTGGAGCGGGTGCACTACCCCGGCCTGCCGTCGCATCCGCAGCACGCGCTGGCGCGCGAGCAGATGTCGGGATTCGGCGGCATCGTCTCCGTGGTCGTGAGGGGCGGGGGCGACGCGGCCCGGACCTTCGCCGAGTCGCTGCGCCTGTTCCAGCACGGCCCCAGCCTGGGAGGCGTGGAGTCGCTGGTGAGCCTGCCGGCCTTCACCTCCCACATTCACCTCGGCCCGGAGGAACGCGCGCGCGCCGGCATCGCGGACGGCCTGGTGCGCCTCTCGATCGGCCTGGAGGATGAAGCCGACCTCTGGCACGACCTGGAAGGCGCGCTCTCCAAGCTCCGCGTCGGCGCGACGTGAATGGGGCGTGGGGTGCGCTTGACCACGACTTGACCGGCGCGGGCCCGGCCCGCGCCGTCGCTCGTGGCGGCGCCGTTCTCCAGCGTGGTAGGATTGCTGCCGTTTTTGTCCGGCGGTCCCACCCAATCGAGGAACCAAGATGGCGCGCGTGACACTCCCTGTGATCCTGGTGGCGGCGTTCATGCTGGGCGGCGCGGGAGCCGCCCGGGCGGCGCAGAAGGAGGGCGACAAGAGCAAGGCGCAGGCGGCCGCGGCCCAGCCGGTGGACAGCCTGGCGATTCTCGAGAAGGCCGTGGCCCGGGACTCGACCAAGTTCGACACCGTCTACCGGCTCGGCATCTACTACATGGACCGCGACAAGCTGCCCGAGGCCATCAAGGTCTTCGGCAAGGCCGTCCAGCTCCGGCCCGGCTCGGTGCCCGCCATCGTGAACCTGGGCGCCGCCTACGACGCCTCGGGCAACGCCGCGCAGGCGCAGCTGAACTACCGCAAGGCGCTCGAGCTCTCGCCCAACGACTCGATCGCCGTGTGCCGCCTGGCCAGCTCGCTCTACGCGACGGGTGAGGTGGACAAGGCGGTGAAGATGCTCACCGACCTCATCCGGAAGCAGCCCGGGGCCTACTGCGCCTACTTCACGCTGGGCGTGGCGTTCGCCGACCAGGGCATCTACCGGGACGCGATCCGCATGTGGCGCAAGGTGGTGGAGATCGATCCGACCTCGCCCGAGGCGATGAGCGCGCGCGAGAGCATCGAGATGCTGGAGCGCTACGCGCCCCCCGACACCACCCGGAGGCCGTAGCGCCGCCACCGGCGGGTCGCCGTGGAGTATCCTGATCCGCCAGCCATGATCTACCTCGACCACAACGCGAGCACCCCCGTCCGGCCGGAGGTCGAGGCCGCGATGGCGCCCTGCCTGGGGGAGCTCTACGCCAACCCCTCGAGCCTGCACTCGGCCGGCCAGCGCGCCCGCGCGGCCGTGGAGCGCGCGCGCGCCCAGGTGGCGTCGCTGGTGGGCGCGCGGCCCGCCGAGGTGGTGTTCACCAGCGGTGGGACCGAGG
>JBBIHL010000033.1:0-12724 GCA_037447075.1 Candidatus Eiseniibacteriota bacterium
GTCGTCGAGCCGGTCGTCCAGCGCCTGCAGCTCGTCGGCGGCGAACTGGCCGGTGCGCGCGTAGCGCAGCGGCAGGAGCTCGGCCTCGGCCAGCCGCAGCGCCAGCCGCGCCCAGATGTCGGTCATCGCCATGTGATAGTGGTAGCCGGGGTCCACCGCGCGCTCGAGGTATTCGAAGTTGTCGTAGATGGCGTGGTAGGTGCCGTAGCCGCCACCGAAGCCCAGGCTCAAGGCCGGCACGCCCAGGTGGTCCACGAAGGCGGTGTAGTCCGAGCCGCTGCCCAGCGGCGAGACGTCGGCCTCGAAGGCGCGCGCCGGCTCACCGCGCCAGCGCCGCTCGCGGTTGAGCCGGGCCCAGTCCTTCTTGGCCGCGGTCCACAGGCGCTTCTTCCACACCTCGCCCACGCTGCGGTTCTGCCCCGGGTCCGTGACCTCGTCGAGCACGCCCACCAGCAGGTCGCGCAGGGCGTGCGTGCCGTCGGCGCCGAAGTTGCGCCCGCTCACGGCCACGTCCACGTTGAGGTAGGCGACGCAGTCCCTGGTGAGCTTCTCGGCGTGGTCCTCGCACCACTCGGTCGAGCCCAGCAGGCCGTACTCCTCGCCGTCCCACGAGCAAAGCACCATGGTGCGGCGCGGCCGCCAGCCGTCCTTCACCAGCTCTCCCAGGGCGCGCGCCAGCTCGAGCTGGGCGATGGTGCCGCTGTTGGGGTCCACCGCCCCGTAGGTCCAGGCGTCGCGGTGGTTGCCGCACACCACCCACTGCTCGGGCCGCTCGCGCCCGCGCACCATCCCCACCACGTTCCAGGTGGGGCGCACCGCGTAGTCCATCTCCACCTTCAGGTGCACGCGCGCCGGGCCCGGTCCCACGTGATAGGCGAACGGCAGCGCGCCCTGCCAGCCCTCGGGCACGGCGGGGCCGGCGAGGGCGCGGAGGATCTTGCTCGCCTCGCCGTAGCCGATGGGCGTGACGGGGATGCGCGGGATGCCCTTGACCTGATCGGGGCGCAGGCGCTTGCCGTTGTTCCTGGAGGGCCAGCCGGGGGTGGTGGGATCGCCGGGGCCCTCGGAGAGGAACTGGACGCTGCCGCGCTGGATGGCGTCCTCGGGTCGGTAGGGGCCGTCCGGGTAGACGTCTCCTTTCGCGTAGCCGTCGTCGAGCGGGTCGCTGTAGAGGATCGCCCCCCGGGCGCCGGCCTTCTGGGCGTTGCGCACCTTGAGGCCGCGGAAGATCTTCCCGTAGCGGCACAGGGCCAGCTTGCCGCGCACGTCCACGCCCAGCTCGCGCAGCTTGTCGAAGTCCTCCACGTCGCCGTAGTTGGCGTAGACCACCTGCGCGTCCACCTCGCCGGAGGGGCCGTAGCCGTTGAAGCCGTCGAAGGCCTCGCGCGCGAAGGAGTCCTTGTCGCGCGCTACGCCCTTCTCGCGCGTGGCGAGCGCGGTCGGCGGACCCGGCTCGACCAGCTCCAGCGTGACCCGCCTGGGGTAGTTGAGGTAGACGGGGTACTCGTCGAGGTGGGCGTCGAGGCCGTAGGCCTTGAAGCGCTCCAGCACGTAATCGGCGGTGGCGCGGTCCGCCGGCGTGCCCGCCACGTGCGGCTCCTCGGTGAGCACGCGGGCGTGGCGGCGCAGCGAGTCGGGCGAGAGCAGCGCCGCCACCCGCCGCTCGCGGGCCCGCTGCGCCTCCGCGTCGGAGGCGCGGAAGCCCACGATGGGGGCGCCGCCGGGGGCGGAGGCGCCCACAGCTGCCGCAATCAACGTCATGCACGCAATCAGGACAGCGGACTCACGCCAGCGCAGCGACATGCTCGATCTCCCGGCCAAGAGGTTGGCGAAGCGGCGCCCGCGCGCACCAGGGCCGCGCAGGACCCCCGAGGTGGGCAGGTAGGCTGGCGCGGCCCCCGCCCCGCGTCAAGCGCTGCGTGACCGCACCCCATGATAGACTGCGCCACATCATGGACTCCGGTTGGAAAGCGCGGCTGGCCATGTGGCGTGCCTACAACCAGTGGGAGGACGAACATCTTCGGTCACGCCCAGTGGATTTCGAGGAGGCGCTGGCCTGGATGTGGGACGCCCATCAGCTGGCCGCGCGGCTCAGCCCCCGCTGGGACTCCCGCGAGACGGCCGAGGAGCACTGGCAGCACCTGGCCGACGTGCGCTCGGCTCTCGCGAGGGCGCGATTATCCGGATGACCCCCCTGGAGGCCGCGCTCACCGACCTGGCGCAGTTCCTCGAGGACCGGCGCGTGCCCTACATGGTGATCGGCGGCTTCGCCAATCTCCGCTGGGGACGCGAGCGGTTGACGCGCGATATGGACGTCATGGTGAGCGTCGCAGACGACGCTCTCGACGGCATTCTCTAGGCGCTGGCCAAGCGCTACCGGCTCCTGGCGGGCGACCCCAAGCAGTTCGCCGTCGAGCGCGGGATCATCCCCCTCGAAACACCCGGGAGGGTCAAGGTGGACCTGGTCCTGGCGGGAATCCCCTACGAGGAAGCGGCCATCCACCGAGCCGTGCCCGTCGAGGTCGCCGGGCGCCCCGTGCGCTTCTGCACGGCCGAAGACCTGATCCTCCACAAGCTCGCGTCCTCACGGGCGCGCGACCGCGACGACGCGCGCGGCGTGATCGTGACGCAGGGGCCGGCGCTCGACCGCACCTACCTGGATCCGAGAGTTCGCCAGCTGGCCGGTGGGCTCGAGCAACCGGAGGTCGCCGAGTTCTATCGGGACTGCCTGCGCGCCGCCAACCTGCCCGGCCCCGACTGAAAAGGGGTGGCTCCCCGCTCCGCTCACGACCCCGGCGCCAGGTAGAGCCTCATGCGCTCGAAGTCGAAGCTCAAGGCGAAGCCTCGGAAGAAGGTGTGCGCCACCAGCCCGGCGATGCGGAACCCGAAGCGGCGCTCCAGCGTCTCCGGGAAGGGCCCGAAGAACGAGAACACCTTGCGCACCTCGGCCTCGCCCAGCGTGAGGCGCTCGGCGACGAAGGGGACCACCTTCACCTTGCCGCCGCCGCCCACGCCCTCGACCTCCGGCGAGCCGCCCAGGTCCACGCCGGCTTCCTCCAGCGTGGAGCGCGGGCAGGTGAAGCCGCCCCCCGCCAGGCCCGTGTCCACGAACCAGAGCCGGGGCGGGCCGCCGTTCAAGGTCCCCCACGCCACCATGAAGTGGTCGCCCGCGAGCCAGAACGGGACGACGATCCGGCGCTCGGCTTCGGCCTGTGCCTGGAACGCCTTCGCCGCCTCGGACCCGCGCGCCCGCAGCACCAGCCGGCCGCGGGGGAAGTCGAGCGTGGCCAGGAAGCGAGAAAGGAAGGTGGTGCCTACGATGCCGTCTATCCGCTCGCCGCGGGCCGCCGCCGCGTACTGGCGGGTGCTCTGCACGTCCACCGGGACGTCGCGCACCACCAGCCGGCCGATGCGCACCGAATCGGCGCGGCCGCGCTCGAAGCTGGCGGTGCGGTCGCCCGCGTAGAGGCCGGTCTCCTGGCCGAAGCGCCGCACGCCCACCGAGTCGGCGAAGCGCGGATCAAGGATCAGCTCGGCCCCGCCCGTGTCAATGATGAGCTTGACGGGCGCGCTCCCGTTGACGCTGGCCTCGATCACCGGGAGCGGGTCGGTCTGGAGGAAGGGGACCTCGGTGCTGTCGCCCTCGATCCGGCGGGGCCGCCGGTCGCCGAAGTCCTCGAGCATGCGCGCCTTGGTCTCGCGACCCGCGGCGCGCAGCTCGCGCGCGGCAGCGGGGAAGCGGTCGGCGCGGTAGTGGGCCTCGGCCAGGAGGGAGTGGCGCCGGGGGTCGGCCGGGGCCTGGCGGACCGCCCTCCGAAGCAAGGCCCGCGCGTCGGCCAGCCGGTTCTCGTAGAGCGCGATCGTGCCGCGGCGCAGGATGGCGAGCGTGTCTCCGGGGTCGCGCGCCAGGGTGCGGGCGTAGAGCGAGTCGGCGGCGGCGAAGCGGCCCTCCGCAAACAGGCTCTCGGCCGGGGCCAGGGTTGTGGGCGGCGCGGCGGCCGGCAGGGGTGGGGCGATCGAAGCGATCAGGGCGGCGGCCAGGGGCAGGGCAGCGGGGACGGGGCGCATGGGGGCTCCTCGGGAACGGCCGCAAGGGGCGAACACGGCACGACTGCGATACGGCCGTGCCGCGTGGGGGGTTGCGGGGGCACCCCGGGACACCGTGAGTCGCCCAGGGCTTCCTCACGAGTTCGGACAAGACACCCGCAGCGGGAGCAGAAGAGGATTCAGCGCTCACTGCACCGTGAAGCGCGTGCCATGGCATGAGATGAGCATGCTTTCGTCGGTGCCGGAAGGCTAGCCATGGGCAAACGTGGGAGAAAGACCGACCGCCGAGGAGTATGATCAGGCGGTCCAACGCGCGAGTCACAAGGGCCACGATCAGGGTGGTCTTCGGCATGCGGCGGCAACGGGAGATGGTCCTCTATACGCAGCGGCTCCCCCACGCCGCCGCAAAGCCGCGTCTCCCCTCCGCGGCGAAGCGCTTCCTGCGTACTGCGGCGTCCGCAGCGCCGTTGGTGGCGGTCGTCGTCGCCGGCACGGCGCCAACGACCGTCGCACAGCCGGTCCGAGACGACTTCTACGTCACGAACGGTCCCGTCCACGCGGCGGCCCTGTCGGGGAATGCGCTCTACATCGGCGGTGCCTTCACCTGGGTGGGTCCCGCCACCGGGGCAGGGGTGCCGATCGATGCCGCCACCGGGCTGCCGGAGCACGAGTTCCCCAGGGTCATCGGCAGCGTGTGTGCGGTGGCGTCGGATGGGGCCGGGGGTTGGTACATCGGAGGGGAGTTCACCTCCGTCGGGGGGGTAGCGCGCAACAACCTCGCGCACGTCCTTCGGGACAACTCGGTTTCGGCGTGGAACCCGGGTGCCAACGCCCGGGTTCGAACCCTTGCGGCGGGCCCTGCCGCGGTCTACGTGGGCGGGTTCTTCACGACCGTGGGCGGGCAGGTGCGGAATCGCCTGGCGGCGCTCGACCCAGCGACCGGTCAGGCAACATCCTGGGACCCGAACGCCGACGACCTGGTGGACGCCCTGGCAGTCGTCGGACCCACCATCTTCGCGGGCGGGAACTTCACGACGATCGGCGGGCAGCCGCGGAGCTACCTCGCGGCGCTGGACGCCAGCACCGGCCAGGCCACCGCGTGGAACCCCGATCCCAACGGACGGGTTCAGGCGATGGCGCTGCATGAGAACACGCTGTACGTGGGCGGCTCGTTCACGCTCATCGGCGGACTGGAGCGGCGCTAGGTTGCGGCCGTGGATGCCGTGACCGGGGCGACGACGGCTTGGGCCGTCCACGCCAGCAACCGGGTCTACGCGCTGGCGGTGAGCGGAACGACGGTCTACATCGGCGGCGATTTCACGGTCGTTCGTGGCCGGTGTGGATTCCAGACCAGGTACCACGTCGCCGCCCTCGACGCGACGACCGGGTGCGTCACCGCATGGAATCCGGGCGGGCAGGGCGGCGTGACCAGCGTTTACGCTCTCGCCGTGAGCGGACCAACCGTGTTCGTCGGTGGGAACTTCTCCACTCTCGGAGGCGAAGCCCGGAGTCATCTTGCCGCCGTGGATTCGGCTACCGGGCAGGCCGAGGACTGGGACCCGCGTGGCAACGGGAACGTGTTCGCGTTGGGCGTGAGCGGGAATGCCGTCTTCGCCGGCGGCACCTTCACCGGGATGGGCGGCGAGCCACGGAACTACCTCGCGGCGCTCGATGCGATCACCGGGCGCCCGTTGCCCTGGAACCCGGATCCGAACTCCTCGGTCTGGTGCTTGGCGGCCGATGGGGCGAGGGTCTACGCAGGCGGGTACTTCAGCAGTATCGGCGGCCAGGCGCGGGAGTATCTCGCCGCACTCGATGCGACGACCGGCCAGGCGACGGCTTTTGACGCGGGGGACGTGCTTAGCTTGCACGAGGTCTTCATCTGGGCTCTGGCCGCCAGCGGGCCGACACTGTACGTCGGCGGCTACTTCTTCTACATCGGGGGCCAGTCGCGAAGCAACCTGGCGGCTCTGGACGCGACGACCGGCGAGGCCACGGCCTGGAATCCGCGCGCGGGCTATCAGGTCCACGCCCTGGCCGTGAGCGGGAACACCGTGTATGTGGGCGGGACGTTCCCCTGGATCGGTAGCCAGACGAGGAACTACATCGCGGCGGTGGATGCGACGACCGGACTCGCCACCGATTGGGATCCCAACGCGGATCAGACCGTCCTCGCGCTGGCGGTGAGCGGATCGACCGTGTACGCGGGCGGGTACTTCACCCGCATCGGCGGGCAGGACAGGAGTCACGTCGCGGCGCTCGATGCGGCGACCGGGCTCGCCACCGACTGGGACCCCCAGGCCAACGGAATGGTCAACGCACTGGCCATTGGCGGCCCCGCGGTCTACGCGGGCGGGCGTTTCACCAGCGTCGGAGGTCAACCCAGGGACCGCATCGCCGCGCTCGACGTGACGACCGGGCGTGCGACTGCTTGGAACCCGGGCGCGGACGGCGAGGTGCGCACCTTGGCGGTCGGCGACGTCATGGTATACGCGGGCGGGGACTTCCGTTCCATGGGCAACCTGCCACAGAGCTACATCGCGGCCATCGGTGACGTGAGCACGCCCACGCTCCTCTCCCTCGTGGACGCACAGGCTGCACCGGATCGGGTACGACTCAGGTGGTTCGCCGCGGGAGGTCCCGTCCTGGCGACGGTTTACCGCCGTACCGTCGACACCGCGTGGCAGGCACAGGGCCAGGTTTCGGAGGACGGGACCGGGCACATCGTGTTCGAGGACGCGCACGTCCGTGCTGGTCTGCGCTACGGTTATCGACTGGGCGTGCTTCAGGCAGGGCAGGAGGCGTTCATGGGCGAGGTGTGGGTGGATGTGCCCCGCGCGCACGAACTCGCGCTCGCCGGGGCGCGCCCCAACCCGGTGCTGAGCGACCTCACGGTGGCGTTCTCCCTCCCGGATGGCCAGCCGGCGCGGCTCGAGCTGATGGACTTGGCGGGGCGCAGGATCATTGCCCGCGACCTGGGGGCGCTCGGCGCCGGCAGTCACGTGGTGAACCTCGGGCCAAGCCGCGAACTGGCGCCGGGCGTCTACCTGCTGCGGTTGACGCAGGGCGCCCGCTCGCTTGTCACCCGAGCGGCCGTCATGCGGTGAGGTTTTTGCGCACCCCCTCCCGCGCCGCGGGAGCGCGCCAGCCGACGCAACCTGCCGTCTACCCCGCCGCGCGCTCCAGGGCCGCCCCGCGGGCGTCCAGCCACTGCACCCGCTGGGCGAACAGGTCGGGGTCCGACGATTTCAGGGCCTCGAAGCGGGCCCGGTGGCAGGTCATCAGGATCACCTGGTGCTCGCGGCTCACCTCCTCGGCCAGCAGCCGGAAGGCGGCGCGGGCGCGATCGTCGTCGCTGGTGGCCAGCGGGTCGTCCAGCAGCAGCGGCAGCCTGACGTCGCCGCGTGAGAGGTACTCGCTCACCGCCACCCGTACCGCCAAGTAGAGCTGGTCGCGGGTGCCGGCCGACAGGTGCAGGTCGGCGCGCGGGCGCACCACCTGCTGGCCGTTCTCCAGCGTGACCGAGAAGTCCAGGTCCTCGCCGAAGCGCAGCGGTCCCAGGTTCACCCCGATCGCGGCCAGCAGCTTGCCGGCGCGCTCGTTGAGGAAGTCCATCCAGCGCTGGTGGGTGTCGCGCGACACCGCAAGCAGGGTCTCGCGTGCCAGCTCCACCGCCTGCTTGAAGCGCTGCGCCCGGTCGCGCGCGGCCGAGGCGCGCTCGATGTTCTCCACCAGCGCTGGGCGCTGCTGGTAGTAGCGGTCGGTGCGGGAGCCCAGCGCCACGCGCAGGTCCTCGCGCTGCTTCTGCACCCGCTCCAGCTCCACCCGCTTCTGCTCGACCTCCTTCTCCAGCTCCAGCCCGCCGGCGGTCTCCGCCGGGGCAGGCGCGTTGCCCAGCTCCTCGAGCTGGGCCTTGAACTCGCGCACCCGCTCCTCGGACAGCAGCCGGCGCTCCAGGCGCGGGATCAGCTCGAGCTTGAGCATGCGGTGGCGCTCGGTGTCGCGCAGCCGCTCGCTCACCTGCTTGATGTGCCCCGACCAGTCGGTGGCCTTGTCGTAGCGCAACCCCACGCTCTCCACGATCCCGATCGCCCGCCTCTCCAGGTCCTCCACCAGGTCGGAGAGCCGGCGCTGCTCCTCGGCCCAGCTGCCGTCGTCGCCTTCCAGCGAGGCCAGCTTCTCCTGGGCGGCCAGCGCGCGGCGGATGGCGTTGGCGGCCTGCTCCAGCGCCGCCGGCTCCGGCTCGCCGCCGCCCGCGCGCGCCAGCAGCGCGCGCGCCTGGTCCTGCGCCTGCTGGCGCTGCTCGCGCAGCTCGGCCAGCCGCGCGTCGGCCTTCAGGGCCGGCTCGTTCTCCTGCAGCAGGCGCGCGTACTCGTTCCACTCGCGGACCAGCTCGATGCGGTCGCGGTAGCGCAGCCGGTCGGCCAGCTGGTCCAGCTCCAACTCGGAGCGGGCGCGCTGCTCGCGCAGCAAGTTCAGCCGGTGCTGGGCCTGCGCCAGCTTGCGCAGCGCCTCGCCGCGCTCGTCGGAGCGGGCGTTGATCCCCTGGATGAGCAGCACCACGCCCCCGGCCGCGACCAGCAGGCCGCCGATCAGCAGGTAGGTGAAGAGCTGGGAGGTCATCCCGAGCGCGACCGCCAGGCCGCCGCCCAGGGCGGCGAACAGCCCCAGCGCGAGCAGCACGAAGCCCGGCAGCTTGCGCCCGGCGCGCAGCTGGTCTATGGCGCGCAGCGCCTCGGAGCACTCGGTGCGCACCCGCTCCAGACCCGCCACCTCGGTCTGGAACGCCAGCGCCAGGTCGGCCTGGTCGCGCAGCGTCTTCTGCTGCTCGGCGGCCAGCGCGCCGAAGCGCTGGGTGAGCGCCTGGATGCGCTCGGGGTCGAAGCCGCGCGCGGCGATGCGGTCGCGGGAGCGGAAGGCGTCGTCGCGCAGCCGGCGGTCCTCCTCGGCCAGCCGCCTCAAGTCGGCCGCCAGGGCCACGCACCGGTCGGCCTCCTCGGCGGTGAGCCCCCGGAAGGCCGAGACCTGGGCCAGCTCGGCCTCCGCGCTGCGGCGCTGCTTCTCGCGCTCCTCCGCCCGCCGGGTGCCCAGCGAGTCCAGGTTGCGCTTGGCTTCCAAGTAGCGCGCCACCGTCTCGCGCAGCTCGCCCTCGGCGTTGTGCGGGAGCCGGGCGGCGTGCTCCAGGGACTCCATCTCGGCGCGCAGCTGGCCCAGCTCCGCGGCGTGCCTCTCGTGCTCCTCGAGCTGGCGGCGCCACTCGCCCGCCATGGCGGCCTTGCGCCGCGAGTCCACGCGCTGGATGGCCTCGCGCAGCGTCTGCTCCCGCTCCTCCAGGTCGCCCAGCTCGAGCGCCTCGCGGGACGCCGCCTGGAACTCCTGCTCCAGCGCGTGCAGCTCGGTGAGGCCGGCGTCGCGCTTGAGCTCGAGCTGCTTGACGGCGTTCTCCACCTTGAGCGTGGTCTCCAGCTCGGCGCAGTTGTAGTGGCGCAGCGCCTGGTCCAGAGCGCCCAGGGCCTCGCTGGCGTTGGCGTCGCCGGTGCGGGTGTCCACCGCGGCCTCCAGGCGCGCTTGGAGCGTGGAGCCGCGGCGGGCCTTCTCGTCGGCCGGCACCACGCCGTCCAGGTCGTGCTGGCGCACCAGCGCGCACTTCTCGAACTCGGCGGCGGTGAGCCCCAGCAGCTTCTGGCCCACCGGGAACTCCTCCTTGCCGGCGCGGAACTCCTCGGTCACGTCCTGGCCGCGGGCGTTCCACACCTCCATGCGCCCGGCGGCGAAGTCGCGCTTGACCGTGTAGGTCTCGCCGCCTTCCTCCAGCTCGAGCTCCACGCGATAGGCGCCCGACTCCCAGGGGCGGTAGCGCTCGAGCGGGGTGAGCACGCGGTCCTTGCGGCGGTCGTCGTCGAGGCCGTAGAGGCCGGCCTGCAGGGCGGCGACCAGGGTGGACTTCCCGCTCTCGTTGTCGTCCACCACCAGGGCCAGCCGGTCGGCGGGGAAGCGGTATTCGCCGCGCAGCCGGCCGAAGCCGTCCACCTTGACGCGCAGGATCCTCATGCGCGCCCCCGCGTGGCGGCGCCCGCGCCGCGGCCCCGCCCGCTCACTCGCCCAGCTCCTCGTAGCACGGCACCACGCCCTGCCGCTTGAGGGCGTCGAGGCCGTAGTAGAGCGCGCTCTCGATCAGCGCGCGCTGCTCCGGGTCGCGCTCCTGGTCGAGCTTGGCGAGCAGGGCGCGGGCGAAGCGCTCCTCGGTGGTGCGGCTCGGGCCGTCGCCGTGGTAGGCGGAGAGGTCGTGCTCGGGGCGCAGGCGGCGGCGGTCCACCTTGAGGTGGAACACCCGTTGCTCCAGCTCCTGCGAGGGCTCGTAGCGCACCCCCTGCGGCAGCCGGCCCGCGAGGCGCACCGTCACCAGGTCCTCGTAGCGCACCCGGTTGTCCTCCAGCGCGCGGAAGATGCGGCGCTCCATGGCGTCGGTGTGCGGGCAGCCGGTGATGTCCACGTCGAGCTGGTGCGTGCGGCGCTTGTCAATCTCGCTGAACTCCAGCTTCACCTGCGGGGCGCCGCCGCCGTATTCCAGGTTGAGGGCGAGCACGCCGTGGGCGGAGAGCTCGGAGAGGTCGAGCGACACGGTGGACCCCGCGTAGGCCGCGCGCACGCCGCTGCTGCGCTTGCCGTCGCCCGGCAGCTCGGAGCGCGCGTGGTAGTGACCCAGGGCCACGTAGGCGAAGGGCGAGTCGTAGAGCTCGGCGTCGGCGAACGGGGCGGTCACCTTCTGTCCCGGCGGGCAGAAGCCCTCGCGCGAAGCGTGCACCACCGCGACCTCCACCATGCGCTCCCCCTCCCGGGAAGCGGCCTTGGCGGCCTCGTGCACGGGGGCCAGCGCCTCCTTGGAGAACGGCCGCTCCTCGGCCTTGCCGCCGGCGGCGAAGCAGCGGCCCCAGACGCGCACGCCCGGCGCCCCCTCCAGGGCGACCGGCTCCCAGCGCGGCGAGCCGAAGATGCGCACGTGCTTGGGCCAGCCCAGGCCGCGGCCGCGCAGCTGGCGCTCGTTGTAGTAGTGGCTGGTGGTGGAGTAGGGGTCGTGGTTCCCCGGGGCGATGAAGACCGGCGGGCAGTTGGGGTGGTCGAAGACGTCGAGCGCGAAGTTGAGCGTGTTGGGGTCGGCGGCTTCCTGGTCGAAGAGGTCGCCCGGGACCAGGATGGCGTGCACCTGGCGCTCGCGCGCCTCGACCACCGCGCGCTCCAGCGCCAGGCGCTGGTCGCGGCGCCGCTCCTCGCGCCGGGTCACGGGCAGCCAGCCGAAGGCCCGGCCCATGTGGACGTCCGAGAGCTGGAGGAACCGTGCGAGGGGCATCCGTGCTTCCCGCTGTTGGCCCGAAGGGTGGAACGCTGCGCTAGCCTGTGAGTTATCGGCAGGGCAGGCGCCGCGCTTCACCGCCATCGCGGAGTACGAGAACGTCCGCTATCCGCGGCAAGATAACAGGTTGGCGCGGGGGTGGGCAATGCGGAGCGGGGTGGGGTGGGTGCCGGCGCGGGGCGAAGGCAGCCGGGACGGGCGGGGTTCAGCGCTCCAGGCGGCCAAGCAGCTCGGGCGTGATCTCCCGGCGCTCGTCGCAGACCGCGAAGAGCTCCCGACCGGGCGCGATCTCGGAACGGAAGCGGCCGTGCCAGAGGGTGACGAGCACGCCCTCGCGCTTCACGGCCTCGATGGCGGGGATGCAATCGCTGTCGCCAGAAAGCAGAGCCACCTTCGTGATCTTGCCCTTCCCCGCGAGGAGTGCCATGTCCACGCTTACCATCGTGTCTACGCGCTTCTGAACGAAGATGGGCTTCCCGCTCGCGTCGGTACCACGGAGCGCGAGCCTGCCCAGCCGCACCTCGAATCGCGGCAGGAACGTAAGGGCTGTGACGAACCGCTGCATCGCGCCGAAGCGCGCTCGTTCCTCTTCAGTGGGGGGGCTGGCCTGGTAGGGGAGGCAATGGTAGTAGTAGGCGCGCAGCAGCTCGTCAGGAGCCACCATCACCGAGACCAGCTGCTGATAGTCGATGCGTCTCCCCTTGAGTTCGTGGAACAGGACCTTGTTCAGGTAGCCGCCGTCTATGAATGCCGCCGCGACACCCACGGTCGCATGACCCCGCCGGGGGCGCGGAAGGAAACGAAAAAGGGTCACCTCGCTCGGGGTGACCCAGCATCATTATTCTCTCCCCCCGTCTCCGCAGAAACGGAGGGGTACATAAAACGCCGCCAGGCTATACCTTGGATCGGCACCCTGTCAATGCCGATCGAGGAGCAAATGCAGCTCGGCGGCCTCGCGCAGGCCGAGCGCGCAGGCCCAGCCGACTCGCTCGCCCCCTCTCACCTCACCGGCATGAACGGCCCCACCTCCACGTAGGTGGTCTCCCCGCGCGCGCGCCGCTGCTGCTCCTCGGCCACGTAGGTCAAGATGCGCTGCGCGAGCGGGTGGCCCGGTTGGAGCTGGAGGGCCCGCTCGGCGAAGTCGCGCGCCACGGCCAGGTCGCCGCGGCGGCTGGCGAGGCCGGCCACGCCCACCAGCGCCGTGAGCCGGTAGTCGCGATAGGCCGTGTCGAGCGAGGCGCGCTCCAGCAGCCGGCGATACGCGCGCTCGGCCGCGCCCCAGTCGCCCGCGTTGGTGGCGGCCACCGCCCACTCCAGCACGATGCG
>JBBIHL010000034.1:0-12724 GCA_037447075.1 Candidatus Eiseniibacteriota bacterium
GCTCGAGGACGCTCCCGCAGCGCCGGCCGCGGTGGCCGAGAACCCTGCCCCAGCCAGCGAGCCGGTGGGCCCGCCGGCGCCCGCGGCGCAGAGCAGCGCGGCCGAGGAGGCCGCCGTGGCTGCGGCGGCCGGTCCGGCCTCGCCGGCGCCGGCCCCACGGCCGAACGCGTTCAACTCACCCGCTCGCGCTTACGGGATCCAGGTCGCCTCATTCCAGACCGTGCAGAAGGCGAGCGAGGCGCAGGCCTCGCTCTCGCGACAGGCCGGCCAGGCGGGGCGCGTGCTGCATTCGCCGGGCGAATCCTGGTACCGCGTCGTGCTCGGCGAGTTCGCCAACGCCGACTCCGCCGCACGCGCGGGCGAGCAGATCGTGGAGCGCGGGCTGGCCGAGGAGTTCATCGTGGTGCGGCTCGCGCCCGAAACGGCGACGTCGAGCGCGACCCGCTGACAACGGCGCCAGGCGCCGCCGGCCACGGCGACGCCCTTCATCCCTCCACCCCTTCCGCACGCCGCTTTGCGCTTGCTGCGATCCTGCCGGGTCGCTAGCTTGGTGGGCCGCTCCCTCCTCTCTTGGGCGTCCCCATCGTCTAGAGGCCCAGGACACCGCCCTTTCACGGCGGCAACACGGGTTCGAATCCCGTTGGGGACGCCAGGTGCAGCTGCCGCGCCCTTCGAGTAGGCTGCCATGCGCTGAGCCGGGATGCCCAGGAGGTCAAGCCCCATGTCGAGCGCTTCGAAGTCTCAATCCGGCCCTCCCGACCGCGGGGAAGGCGTGCCCGTCACCGCCGAAGAGCTCGAGCGAATCCTGCGTGCGAGGATTGCTCAATGCCCGGAGGATTCGCCGGATCGGCGCCAAGCGCTCTGGCAACTGGCGCGATTCCTTGGCATGGTCCATCGGGAAGGCGAGGCGATCCAGGTGCTCCAGTCGTTGTTGGCGGCTACGAGCGACCTGGAGACTCGCGCGGAGATCGTCCTTGGGCTGGGGCAGCTGATGGAGCAGCTCGGCGACTTTGCAGGCGCGGTCGAGGCCTACTCACGCGGGGTGGCACTGGAGCCGGTCGGAACGCGAACATGGTATTTCCTTCACAACAACCTCGGGTACTCCCTCAACCAACTGGGTCGCCATGCCGAGGGCGAAGGCTGGTGCCGCGCGGCCATCCGGATCAGTCCTGAGCGCCACAACGCCCGCAAGAATCTCGGGATTGCCTGTGAAGGTCAGGGGCGCTACGTGGAAGCCGTGCGGTGCTTCATCGAGGCCGTGCGGGCCGAGCCACGCGATCCTCGAGCGCTGAAGTGTCTCGAGGACGTGGTCGTCGCCCATCCGGAGGTCTTCGGGGAAGTCGACGGCCTGGAGAACGAACTCCAATCTTGCCGGGCGGCGGTCGCGGCGGCCCTGGGCGAGTGATCCAGGGGGTGATTGCTGATTCCGTCCGAGTCAGGAGGCGACCGCCCCTGCCGCACGCGCCGGCCAGGGCCAGCGTTCGGTCACGCCACGGCTCACCTGCCGCCTGAAGCCGGGACGTGGCGGCGCGGCCGCCCGGTCAAGGACGGATCCCGTGGGCTCCGAAGTGGTGCATCCCGAGCAGGCTCGCGATGGGGTACCCGTAGGCGATCACGATGAGCACGATCGCGAGCACGGTCCAAAGGCCGAGCCGGTCCCAGAGGGTGCGACGCGGCTCCACCGGCTCGAGCGGCTCGGCCCAGGCGACCTCGGGCCGGTCCTTGAGCGGCCGCCCCCACAACACCGTGCCGGCCACCACCAGGACGTAGCTCATCGCGCTCACGAACAGGATCACGCCGCCCGCCGCCGAGACCGCGGTCCACGGCGCCCAGGCGCTCGCCGCGCCCGCGCCCTGGTAGCTGGCCTCGTAGACGCGGCGCGGCATGCCCAGGAGCCCCGTGACGTGATTGGCGACGGAAAAGAGCATCATGCCCGCGAACCACAGCCACGGCTGGACCTGGGCGAAGGCCGGGAAGCGGAGCTCTTTCCCGGCGAGACGCGGGAGCAGCCAGTAGGACAGCCCCATGAACGTGAGCGCGACCGCGGTGCCCACGGTGAGGTGGAAGTGGCCCTGCACCCAGGCGGTGTTGTGGATCATCGCGTTCATGCCGAAGCCGGCGTTGATCGCCCCCCCGAATCCGCCGAGCGTGAAGGTGAGCATGGAGAGGACGACCGCGGTGAAGAGCGGCTCGCCCCAGGGCAGCCGCGTGAGCCAGCCGAACAGCCCGCGGCCGCCGCGCATGCGTCCCCCCACCTCGAGCGAGGCCACGACGGTGAACGCGGTGACGAACGAAGGGAACAGGATGGCGTAGGTGTTGAGCGCGTGGAAGAGCTTCCACCCGGCGTGGATGCCGGGATCCACGAACTGGTGGTGGAACCCGACCGGGGTGGAGAGCAGGATGAAGAGCACGAACACCATGCGCCCGAGCGGGTCGCTGAAGAGCTTCCCTCCCGCCTGCCGGGGCAGGACCGTGTACCACGCCACGTAGGCGGGGAGCAGCCAGAAGTAGACGAGCGGATGGCCGAAGAACCAGAACAGCGTGCGCGCGAGCACGGGATCCACGGTCTTCACCCATCCCAGGGACCAGGGGATGAGCAGCCCCACCACCTCGACCGCGACGCCCGGCGTGCACAGGCACCAGAGAATCACGGTGGCCATCATGCCGTGCATGGCGAGCGGAACCGGCAGGCCGGGGTTCTCGCGGCGCCACGCGCGGTAGTTCCGGATCATCACCGCGCACCAGCCCCATGAGCCGACGACGACGAGTGCCAGGCCGATGTAGAACGCCGGATGGGCCTGGAGCGGCGGATAGAAGGTGTAGAGCACGCTGGCCTGCCCGGTGAGGATCGCCCAGGCCGCGGCCACGGTACCCGCGAGCGCCGCGCCGTAGGAGGTCCACGCCAGGCGCTCGCCGACGAGCGGGCGGCCGAGCGCGGTTCGCGCCACCACGTAGCCGAAGCCCATGATGAAGAAGGTGGTGAAGACGAGCGCCATGAGCACGCCGTGCGCGGTGACGGACAGGTAGTAGATCTGTGCGGTGCGCGCGGGGAGCTTGAGGTCGGCGCGGGAGAGCGCCTGCATCACCGCCATCAGCGACGCGACGCCGAAGGCCGCGAGCGCAACGCCGAAGTGGGCAAGCGGCAGGCGCTGCCAGCGGGCCGAGGGCGCGGCGCTCACGAGCCTCCCCCGGCCACCTTGATCGCGGCCTGCATCAAGTGGTGGCCCACGCCGCAGTACTCGTGGCACACGATCAGGTAGTCGCCCGCGCGCGGGAACGTGGTCGTGACCTGGCTCACGTAGCCGGGCACCACCATGGCGTTGACGTTGGTGCCGACGATCTCGAAGCCGTGGATGACGTCCGGGCTGGTGAGACGGAACGTCACGGGCACGCCGGCGGGCACGCTCAGTTCGGCCGGGTCGAAGCTCCACATGCGCAAGACCATGGTGACCACCGTGCGCCCACGTTCCACGCCCACCCCCCGGTGGGCGAAGCGCGGATCGCTCTCCACCGTGGCGGGGTCGATCGTCTCGACGTGGCTCGGCGGATGGATGCCCATCCCGTAGGCGGTGAGCACCACCGCGGCCGCGAACGCCGCGATGATGGCCACGGCCGTGCCCATCCAGAACTTCTCGTAGACGTGGACCTTCACGCGCGCCTCATCCGCCTACGGGCCCGCGCGGCAGGAAGACGAAGAAGTACATCAGCAGCCAGCCCGCGGCGAAGGCGACCCCGTAGAGGAGGACGATGACGAGCGTGCCGCGCGGATGTTCCCCGAGGTCTGGGCCCTGGTGCTCCGGCTCAGCCATGCGCAGAGTCCTTTCCCTGGCGCCGCGGTGGGGACGCGACGTCGGCCCGGCACCCTAACGCGCGGGCGCGGGCGAGGCAACGGGAAAAAGACGGGTGAAAAAGGCGGCGCACGCCCGCGCCCGACGCAGGCCCGCTCCCGAGCCACGAGCGCGCCGGAAGCGGGGCCCCTACTTGCCGGAGCGCTTCAGGAAGTCCGCGACCTTCCGATCCACGGTCGCCGGCTGGTCCTCCATCACCATGATGCCGGGGAACAACGTCTCGGTTCGCGGCCGTCCCTCGAGCCTTCCCCGCCAGGGCTCCTCGAAGTAGCCCTGGAGGTAGCTCCGCGTCGTGTCGCGCCGCACGGTCTCGGTGAACGAGGGCTGGATCACGAGCAGCGGCGGCTCCAGGCGCCCCAGGTCCGGCCAGAGGTCCGACGCGTGGAATTCGCAGAGGAAGCGCACCAGCACGGGCAGCGGCGGCTCGTTGGCGCGATCGGCGAAGCGCTTCCCGAGCACGGAGTCCGCCGAGTAGCCGGTGGCGACGAAGTTCCCCCTCACCCACGTTTCGCGCGTCACGGTCCTGAACCAGCGCGGCGCGCTGTAGCGGTCCACCGCCTGTATCTTCTGCTCGAGCGTGAGCCCCTTGGGCCAGGGGCGCGCCGTCACGGGCTCGTAGCGCGGCGTGCCGGCCAGCAGCACGACCGCCCGGACCACGTCCGGATGCTCGAGCGCGATGCAGCATGGCCACCTGCGTGCCGTTGATGAAGTGCCCCAACAGCACCGGCCGGTCCAGCCGCTTCTCGCGGATGAGCTTGACGACCGCGTCGGTCGCCCGCGGGTCCAGGTCTGTTCGCCGTAGCTCGTGCCCGGTGGAGGCATGGGCGGCGCGGGCGTGCGCTCGAAGCCGGGGAGCGTCACGGCGAGCATGTGGTAGCGGCCGGCGTTGCGGCGCATGAAGCCCTCGAACGCCGAAGCGCCAAGGCCGAAGCCCGACACCAGCACCATGTCGGTGGAGCCCCTGCCACGCTCGACGACCGCGCCGAGCACGCCGGGCGGGGCCGTCACGTAATCCTGCGCGTGGACCAGGTTGTCGAGCGTCGAATCCTGCGGAGGCCCCGGTTGCGCGAGCACGGGCGGGGAGGCGAGCACGAGGTCCAAGACGAGCTGGATGAGCGGGGTACCGTGGTGCAGGGCGGGCCTCCTGGACATGAGGACCGAGCGCGGACTGACCGCGGCTGGACCGCTCGTCTCGTGACTCGGGCAGCGCGTGCGGCCAAGGGTCGCAAGGGTTCTGCCTCAACCCGCGGATCCAGGTAGCGGCCGAATCGCCGTTCAGCCTACCACCAGCGCTACGCCCCGTCCCCTGGCGATTGCGTCCCCAGGGGACGGTCCCACCATCCAACAGACTCGCTGCCGAGTGGCTCCCGCTGGAACCGGCGAGTTCCCGCGTGAGACGCGATCGGCGCACGCCGAGGCGAGCGCTCATCGGCGAACGTGCAGCTCCCTACGGCGGCACCCGCACGCGCGTGGTCACCTGCTCCCGACCCTGCGTGAGGCGCGCCCAGTAGAGGCCAGGGGGAGGGCGCGTGCGAGCGAGCGAGACTCGCTGCCCCCCCCGGCCAGGCCGACGACTCGCCGGCCGTCGACGCGTCGGCCTTGCAGGTCGAACAGCTCCAGTCGCGCCTCACCCGGCCGCAGCAGCGTGAGCCGAAATGCAAGCGGCTCGCTACGTGAATTGCTGATCGGTGCAAGCGCGAGGTGCCGGGCCCCGTCGCCTGGCGTCGCTTGGGTTGCGCCTTCCGGCTCGGAGATCGCCACCGGTGGAGTCTCCAGCACCGTTCCCGTGACGCGCAGCGCCACCGGCGACCAGTGATTCAGCCCAAGCCGCCAGACCTCGACCTGGAATGCGGCGTCGTCTGACCTCGCGACGGCTCCGTCATCGAGGTGCAGCGTGAAGCGTCCGTGCTCCGCCGTGGACGCGTACTTGATCAGGTCTCGTGTCGAGTCCAGGATCACGAACGTGTCCGGAGCTTTCGCACCCAGTTCCACGCGCACTGGGCGAGGAGGCGGCCATCCGCCCGGCAGCTCCTGGCCGGGCGCCGACCACGCTCCGCGCACCACCGCGTCGGCGACCGAGCAAGGAACCGGCCCCGCACCGTCCCACGAGCTGTCCGCGAGACAGACGTAGCCTGGCGACGGAAGGCGGTAGACATGGCAGGAGAGCCGATCCGACGACGCCACCGCCCTCATCACCCACTGCACCGCACCCTGCAAGGTCGAGGCGTCAGGTGCGCCCTGGAGGCCGATCGCCACCGGCGCGCGGCAGGGCGTGGAGGCGGGAATGCTCTCACCGTGGCCACGAGCAGGCGTCGCCGCGAGCATGCCCACGAGGATCGGCCAAGCCGGGCTCGTCTCGACTGCTTCCCCGCTCCGGAGCACGGCTAGCGTGCCCACACGAGCTTCGCCGTCGCCGCGACGTCGTCTTGGCGCAACCGGGCCCAGTAGACCCCCGCGCGGAAGCGCCCGCCATCGAGCGTCAGGGTGTGGTGGCCCCTGCGGGCCTCGGCGAGGTCGTGCCGTGCGACCCGCCGGCCCATCACGTCGAACAGCTCCAGCTCCCCGCCGGCGCGCGGCAGGGCCAGATCGAACACCATCGCGCGGTTCGCCCGATCGACGCGTGCCGCCAGCGCCAGCCGAGCGGGCAGCTCGCCCTCGGCCGGATCGCGCTCGCCGCCGGCCGAGGCCGTGGAGTCCGAACGGTCCTGGTGGGCCTGTGTGAGCGGAGAGGCGCGCCGCTCGTGCCACCGGCGCACGCGCCAGCCGGCCTCGGTCAGCACAAGGTCCATGGTGTGGTCTGCGTCTCCAAGCTCGAGCACCGACCCATCCGAGAGTTCGATCCGGGCGTCGAGGTGCTTCAGGACGACCCGTGCCGGTGCTCGAGTCGGGTCGAAGGGCTCCACGGTCATCGGGCCCACGCTGATGTACACGCGCGTCGCGACAGGGAGTGGTTGGCCGTCGGGCCCTCTTCCGCCGCCTTGAAACAGGCGCTCGGCGAACGAGCGTTCGTCCTCCCTGGTCATGCCGTTCGGATACCTGGCCCGAAACTCGGGATCGTCCGAATCGAAGACGAAGTCCTCGGACATCATGCCCACAAAGCCGGGCCCGGACTTCGCCCCGAACGCCCGGAGCATCGCCCGCACTGCCGCGAGTGGGCCGGCGCCCACTCGCTGGGGTTCACCGATCGCGCCGGCCAGCGGCTGTGCCGGCAGGGGAACCGCAACGCGCAGCGCCGCAGGGGCACAGCAGCGGGCCTGGAGCTGGCCCTCCGGGGCAACGATGCCGCCGCCGAGGACCGTGGCCCGGACGGGAGCGTTGACCGGGAGGGGCTCGGAGGCTTCGGCGACTGCGCCTCCTACGACCCAGAGCACCCCGCACATGAGGAACGAGATCCGCACCATTGCCTCCTCGCCGCGTCCGCGGCCGCCCCGGTGGGGCCAGATGAGGAGGATGTGGGGGCTTCGGCTGAAGTGCCTTGCATCGTGCGTGCCACGGCACCCGGAGCCCTTCTTGGCGCGACATTCCGCGCTGCGCTCGCGGCTTCCTGCCACCTCGCTGTTACCTTGTCACCTCCCGGGAGCCCGAATTGTGTAGAGGGGTGACACTTTCGTTGGCCCGCTGGCGCCGCCAGGGTAGAGCGGCAGGAGGCGTGACGCGCGTGGGCTCGCCCGCCACCGCCCGGCAGTGGCCGCGAAGGCCCCAGGCAACGTTCCACCGGCTCCCTGGCTCGACGCCGCGGCTGTCCACGGAGCCCGGCGCATCCGTCTCACGTTCTGCCCGCGCAGAGCGCGTGCTAGGCTCGCGGCATGACCAGGGCGGCAGGACCGAAAGGAGCAAATGGCCACGCCGCATCGCAGGGAAGACCTGCTCCCTCGGCTTCGCCGACGACTCACCGGCTCGGGTTTCCGCGCAGCCTGCCTCCCACCCTCTTCGCGCTCGGGCTCGCCGCCGCGGCGCACGCCGCTACGCTCCGCGACCAGGTCCGCGCCTGGCGCGAGGCGCGCGAGCCCGCCATCGTCCACAAGCTGGCCGAGCTGCTCGCGATCCCCAATGTGGCCGGCGACTCGGCCAACATCCGGCGCAACGCCGCCGCGCTGGTGGCCATGCTCGAGCGCCGCGGCCTCCGCGCCGAGGTGCTCGAGAACCGCCCCTGGCCGCCCGCGGTCTTCGGCGAGCTGAAGGCTTCGCGGGCCCGCCGCACGATCGTCCTCTACGCCCACTACGACGGGCAGCCGGTGACTTCCTCCGAGTGGGCGACGCCGCCGTGGGAGCCCACGCTGCGCGTGCGCGAGGGGGACGGCTGGCGCACCGTGCCGCTGCCCGGAGCGGAGTCGCCGGGGCGGCTCGATCCCGAGGCCAGGCTCTTCGCGCGCTCGGCCTCGGACGACAAGGCGCCGATCGTGGCGATGCTCGCGGCCCTGGACGCGCTGCGGGCGACGCGCCGCAAGCCGTCGGTGAACCTCAAGCTCTTCTTCGAGGGCGAGGAGGAGGCCGGCTCGGCGCATCTACGCGAGCTGCTGCTGCGCCACCGCGGCAAGCTGGCGGCGGACGCGTGGCTGTTCTGCGACGGGCCGGTCCATCCCGGCCGCAGGCCCCAGCTGGTCTTCGGCGTGCGCGGCGTGATGGGTCTGGAGCTCACCGCCTACGGCCCCGCGCGCGCCCTCCACAGCGGGCACTACGGCAACTGGGCGCCCAACCCCGCGGCCCTCCTGGCGCGGACGCTGGCCAGCCTGCGCGACGAGGACGGTCGCATCCTGGTGGAGGGCTTCTACGACGACGTGCGGCCCGTCACCGAGTCCGAGCGCGCCGCCGTGGCCGCGCTCCCCAACGTGGACGACGGCTTGCGCCGGGAGCTGGCGCTCGGGGCCACCGAGGCCGGGAACGCGCCGTCGGCCGAGCGGGTGATGCTGCCGGCGCTGAACGTCCGGGGCGTCCGCGCCGGGGCCGTGGGTGCCGAAGCCACCAACGCCATCCCGGCGCTGGCGTACGCCTCGATTGACCTGCGCCTGGTGCCGGACCAGAGGCCCGAGCGCGTCCGCGAACGGATCGAGGCGCACCTGGCGCGCCAGGGCTGGTTCGTGACCGGCGACTCCGTGACGACGGCCATGCGCCGCGCGCACGCTCGCGTCCTGCGCGTGGAATGGGAGAGCGGCTACCCCGCCTATCGCGTGCCGCTCGACGCCCCGGTCGCGCGGGCGCTGCGGGCGACGCTCGACGAGCTGCTGGGGGAGCCGGTCCTCGTCGTGCCGACCCTGGGCGGGAGTCTGCCGCTCGCGACGTTTGCGGATGCGCTGGGAGCGCCGCTCGTCACCGTGCCCATCGTGAACCACGACAACAGCCAGCACGCCAAGGACGAGAACTTGCGGCTGCAGAACCTGTGGGACGGGATCGAGCTCTACGCCGCGATCATCGCGCGCCTGGACGCGCACTGGCCTCGGTAGTCGCGGCGTCGCGGCGTTCCGCGCAGGGGATGCGAGGACTTCTCCCTACTGGACCGCCGCGCGAGGCAGTAGAATCGCGCAGCGTGCGCGTGGGAACCGCGCGCACATCCAGCCGAACCCCACTCGAGGTGCCCTCATGCCCCCACCGACCTTGACCGAGCTGCGCGACGCGAGCCGGAGGCTTTCGGCGGCGGAACACCCCGGAACGATCCGCGCTTTCTATCCGTTCTGGGACGCGCAGTACCGACCCTTCCTGCTCAAGGCGATCGAGGCGCTTCCCGCCGAACGCTTCGACTTCAAGCCGCGGCCCGAGATGCTCACCGCCCACCAGGTCATCCTGCACATCGCCGAGGCGGAGCGCGGCTGGATCCATCACGTGGTCGAGGGGGGTCCCGACGAGGAGTGGGTCGTCCCGCACCGGGATCCGGCGCAGGGATGGGAAACCGTCTTCGACGCGCCCGATCACGCCAGGCTCCTCGCCGTGCTCGAGGAGTGGCATCGGCCCACCCAGCGCTGGTTCGACCGGCCGGCTGGCGAGCTGGGACGGGTGATCACCTACCGGCGGCCGCAGAGTCCGGAGCGCCGCTACACCCTCCATTGGATCCTGGATCACGTGCAGGAGCACGAGATCCATCATCGCGCCCAGCTCAACCTCTACCTGCGCATGATGGGGATCGAGCCGCCCTCGATCTGACGCGGCCCCGCGGGAGGCCGCGCGGGTCGCCCGGTTCGGTGCGCCGCCCGGTCGACCGCGGCGTGAATCCCGGCTCGCGTCACTTGGAGCCTGCAGGATAGACCGTCTTCCAGGTTCTCGTTGAGAGCCCGACCAGCGCGCCGACCGCCGCCCCGGCAGCCGTGGTGGTCAGGACCAGACCGAACCGGGAAGCCGACTCGAGCCGGTCGAACCAACCTCCACTCGCCGGCGGATCGAGCAGGTTCCAGGCGATCCCCGCGACGAACCCCCCGACGGCCCCGAGCTTCGCTCCCCTCCCGGCGGCGCTGCGGGCGACCTGGACCTGCTCGATCTGCATCCAGGGTATGGGAGACTGCGGCAGCGGCGGCCACGTCGGCACGATGGAACCGCGCTCCTTGAGCTGGAGGCCCCTGTCGGCAACCGCGAGCGCGCCGCACTCGAGCCGACCGAACGCTCCCCGGACGCGGAACGCCCGCGACCCGCTGATGATGCCGCGCAATTCCGCGAGCGCGACGGAGTCCGGTGCCGAGTGCGCATCAGCCGACGCGACCCGCGGCGAGGAGGCCAGCAGCAGCGTCACCACCCCCGCCGCACGGCCCGCCGCGCCCCAACCCTCATGCTTCGAGGAACGCATATCGTACTCCCTCCTCGTCCGCACGAGTTCACCCCTCCGTGCTCGGGTACTACCCGATCCGCCAACCTCGGGTTCCACCTCGCAGCGGTCCGTCGCGGGAGTCATGGCATACTCCCCCGCCACTCGTTCACCAGGCGCCGCATGACCGAGCCCCGCAGGCAACAACGCGGTCTTCGACGTGGCCGAAGGCGGCGCGGCTAGAGCCACGGGTGAGCGACCGCCGCCGATCCAAGATCCTGGGCCACGCCTTGACGGGCATCGCGCTCTTTGGCTCATTCCCTTGGTGGTCCTCGCAGCCAATCCGCGTGCTACACTGCGGGCGACCGGGCGGAAGGGAGCATCCGAGATGTTGAAGACGGTGAAGACTCGCCAGCGCGTCGATCGGCTGGCGCCGGCATGGTTCGGAGCGATGGCCTCCGTGGCGCTGCTCGCCTCGGGTGCCTGGACGATCCGCAGCGCGCGCAACCCGCAGCGCGACCCGGCGGTGATGCTGCTCGACTTCCTGGCCCTGTTCATCATCGCCGCGGGACTTCAGACGGTCGCGTTCCTCCTGATCACCCGCAGGCCCTGGCGTCGCGGGCGGAGCCGCTAAGGAGTCTGCCGACATCCGGGCCGCTCGGGCCCCGGGAGCCGCCGCGTGAGAACGGGCAAGGCCATCGCCCCGCTGCTCGCCCTCATGTTGGCCCTTCCCGCGTGGGCCCATGTCGCACCGCGGGATGCCGGGCCCGCCCGCTCCGACTCGCTGGCCCGCCGCCTCGCCCGCCTGGTCAACGAGCACCGGGCCACCCTGGGATGCCCGCCCCTTGCCTGGGATCCGGACCTGGCCACCGTGGCCTTCGGCCACAGCATGGACATGGCCACCCGCGGCTTCTTCGGCCACACCAACCCGGACGGCGAGACCCCCACCGGCCGGCTGCGATCGGCGTTCATCGGCTACGCCAAGGCCGCCGAGAACATCGCGGCCGGCTACGCCAGCCCCGACTCCGTGCTGGCGGCGTGGCTGCGCAGCCCGCGCCATCGGCGGAACCTCGAGGACTGCGCCTTCACCCGCCACGGCGTCGGGCTCTTCCGCAACCGCTGGACGCACGTCTACGTGCGACCCTCGGCGAGATCCTCGCCGTAGCGGCCGGGCCTCGCGCGGCCGCGGCTGCGACCCCGCGACGGCCGAAAGCGCGTGGACCCCATCGCCCTCGTCAGTTCAGGGTGCCAGCGCGGATTCAGTCCTCGGTGGGCTCGCCAGCCGGGGGTTCGAAAACAGTGGCGTCCACTGCCGCCAGCAACTCCCGCGCTTCGGCACTGCGATCCCCCGGGACCTGGAGCTGGACCGGGTCCGTGACGAGGTTGATCCCCGACGGCAGGCGCCCGCACCCGAGAAGCTCCTGCAGCAGTTCGCCGCGAGGAAAGCAGGGAATCCCCTCTGCTTCGAGCAGGGACCGGGCCACCGTAAGGAGTGCTGGATCACTCGTCTCGAGCACGGTCTCGAGATCGAGCCACTCAGCTTCCGGCTTTGGCGGGAGCACCGGGGGATCTCGCGTAAGCGCGGCACCGCACCCGCGGCAGACGGCGACGTCATCCCCGCATTCCAGCCCACACTCCGGACAGAACGTGGCGGCCTCCTTGATGCGCGTTCGATGCTCCACATCGTAGTGCCTCTGCTCAGCCTGTCAATCTCCGGCGCCCCGCCCCCCGCGCCTCACCCGCCCGGCCGGCACCCGCGCGACCCGGAAACCTCCGTCCGCGTGCCTCGACCCCACAGGCCTTCGGCCGGAGCAGCTCTTGGAAGTGCGCGCACCGGCTCCCGACTCGGAGCGACATCTTGACTCGACAGACTCCGGGAGGGATCATCGCTTGGCCCACGTCGGAAAGTCACCATGAAGTGGCGCTCCCTCTTGCTCCCTGCCTGCCTGATCGGCGCCTTGATCCCTGCCTCCGCCTGGTGCCAGCCGCCCGCGCTGCTTGCCTGGTGGTATTGCTCCAGGGCCATGGGCATGGCCCTGGACGACGCCGGGACGCTGTACGTGGCGTCCTTTGACAGTCACCGCATCTACAGGTTCACGGAGAACGGCGGCAGCCTCGGCTACTGGGGAGAGTATGGTGCCCAGCCCTG
>JBBIHL010000035.1:0-12473 GCA_037447075.1 Candidatus Eiseniibacteriota bacterium
GCCCTGGCGGTGGATGCACGGGCGGCCCGGGTCTTCCCGGATCGGGCCGCCGACTTGCGCTTGGTGGGCATGGTCATTACCTCCGCTCGTTTTTCGGTCACCCAGGACCGCGAATTCACTCGCCCGTCAGAGACGCGCCACCACTCCCGTGATGAGCCGGATGAGCCGGGGCGCCGTCTCGCCCGCGATGCGCAGCACCTCGGGGATGCTGATCGGGCGCAGGTCGTCCGGCCGGCACTCGTCGGTCACCACGCTCAAGGCCAGCACGCGCTGGCCCCCGTGCACCGCCGCGAGGTTCTCGGGGACCAGCGACATCCCCACCACGTCGGCCCCGATCCGGCGCAGGAAGCGGTACTCGGCGGCGGTCTCCAGGTTGGGGCCGGGCACCGCCACGAACACCCCGCGCTGGAGCGGGATGCGCTCGGCCAGTGCCACCTCCTCCGCCAGGCCCGCCAGGGCCCGGTCGTAGGGCTCCGACATGTCGGGGAAGCGCGGGCCCAAAGCCTCGTCGTTGGGGCCGATCAGGGGGCTGTCCCCCATCAGGTTGATGTGATCCGCCACCAGCACGATGGCCCCCGCCTCGAGGTTCGGGTTCATCCCCCCGCAGGCGTTGGTGACGACCAGGACCTTGACCCCCAGCTCGCGCAGGACGCGCACCGGGAAGGCCACCTCCCGCATGGTGTAGCCCTCGTAGTAGTGCACGCGCCCCTTCATGACCGCCGTCGGCTTGCCGGCCAGGCGGCCGAAGTGCAGCTCGCCGGCATGGCTCTCGACGGTCGAGACCGGGAAGTTGGGGATCTCCTCGTAGGGGACCACGGTCTCGTTCTTCAGCGCCGCGGCGAAGTCTCCCAGCCCGGTGCCCAGGATGATCCCCACCTCGGGCCGCAGCGAGGTGCGGGCGCGCAGGAAGTCCCCCGCCTCCCGGATGCGGGCGAGTTCCCCTCCGGCAGGGGCGGCCGTCCCGCCGCGCCGCGCCGGCGCCTTCGCCGGCGCCCGGTTCTTGAGGGTCGCTCCGTTCGCTCTCGCCATGCCGCCTCACTCGCTCCGTGCCGCGCGCTCCAGCCGCCGCTCGGCCTCGGCCGCGTCCAGCCCGTCCACCTCCACCAGCTTGCCGCGCGACGACTGCCCCTGCACGATGCGCACCGACCCCACCTCCAGCGCCCGGGCCAGCAGGCGCTCCAGCGCCCGGTTGGCGCGCCCCCGCTCGGGGGCCGCCCTCACGCTCACCTTCCAGCACCCGTCCGCCATGCGCCCCACCACGGCGTCGCGGCGCGCGCCCGGCTGGGCCCGCACCCGCAGGCGCGCCGTCACCCCAGGCGCACCGCGAGGTCCCGCAGCGTCTCCACCACGAACATGCGGGTGAAGAAGATCAGCAGGCACGCGATCAGGGGCGCCAGGTCGATCGCCCCCACCGTGGTCGGGATCAGTCGCCGGATGGGCGCGCACACCAGGTCCGAGACGCGCTCCAGGAGCTGCACGATCGGGTTGTGCGGGTCGGGCCGGACCCACGACAGCAGCGCGTTCACGATGATGACGATGAGCAGGGCGCTCAGGAGGACGTCCAGTACCCCGGCCGCCGCGTTGAGCAGGTTGCCCAGGACGAACATGGCTCCTTCCCTCCCGGCTCAGGCGCGGGGCCCGAAGATCGCCGTCCCCACGCGCACCCAGGTCGCGCCCTCCTCGACCGCGACCTCGAAGTCCTGGCTCATGCCCATGGACAGCTCCGGCAGCGGCACGCCCAGACGCCGCTCGCAGGCCTCGCGCAGCTGCCGCAGCCGGACGAAGTCGGGCCGCGCGTCCTCGGCGCGCTCCACCGGCCGCTCGACCGTCATCAGGCCGCGCAGCTCGAGCCCCGGCAGCCCGCGCACCACCTCGGCCAGCTCGGGCAGGCCCTCGGGAGTCACCCCGAACTTGGTGGCCTCGCCGCTCACGTTGACCTCCACCAGCACCGGCAGGCGCACGCCGCGCTCCAGCGCGCGCCGCGAGAGCTCCGCGGCCAGCCCCCGGCCGTCCACGCTGTGGACCACGTCGAACAGCTCCACCGCCCGCCTGGCCTTGTTGCTCTGCAGGTGCCCCACCAGGTGCCAGCGCGCCAGCCGGCCCAGCTCCGCGATCTTGGCCTGCGCCTCCTGGACCCGGTTCTCGCCCAGGTGGCGCAGACCCAGGCCCACGGCCTCCCGGATCACCTCCGGCGGCACCGTCTTGGTGACGCCGATCAGGGACACTTCGCCCGCATCCCGCCCGGCCCGGCGGGCGGCGGCGGCCAGCCGTTCGCCGACGTCGCGCAGCCGCTCGGCCAAGGATGGAGCCACCGCGTTCACGGAGCCGGCTAGGGTAGACGCGCGGCCGCTCCTGGCGCAACCCCAAAAGGCGCGGCGCGCCGCGCCCTCCCGCGGCGCGCCCCGCCCTGGCGGCCCCCCACCGGAGCGGCTAATCTGCCCACCCCATGGCCACCGCTCCCCTCCCCTCCGAGAGCGTCTCCCACTACCGGCTGGTCGAGCTGCTCGGCCAGGGGGCGATGGGCGAGGTCTGGCTCGCCGAGGACACCCACCTGCCGCGCAAGGTGGCGGTGAAGCTGCTGCCGCGGCACCTCGCCCAGGACCGCGAGGCGGTCGAGCGGCTGCTGCGCGAGGCCCAGGCCGCGGCCAGCGTGGACCACCCGGGCGTGGTGAGCGTCTACGAAGCCGGCATGGCCGGGGGACGCCCCTACCTGGTGATGCAGCGGGTGGAGGGCCAGACGCTGGAGGAGCGCCTGGCCTCCGGCCCCCTGGAGGTGGCCGAGGCCCTCGCCGTCGCCACCCGGATCGCGGACGCGCTCGCCGAGGTCCACGCCCTGGGCATCGTGCACCGCGACCTCAAGCCCTCGAACGTGCTGCTCACCGCGCGGGGCCCCAAGGTGCTGGACTTCGGGGTCGCCAGCGTCAGGGGCTCGCCGCGCCTGACGGCCACCGGCGCGGCGGTGGGCACGCCGCAGAGCATGAGCCCCGAGCAGGTGAGGGGCCTGCCTTGCGACAACCGCGCCGACCTCTGGGCGCTCGGGGTGATCCTCTACCGGATGCTCACCGGCCGGCCGCCGTTCGCCGGAGAGTCCTGGGAGGCCGCCGCGCACCAGGTGCTCCATGCGCAGCCCGTCGCTCCCAGCACCCTGCGCGCGGAGGTGCAGCCCGAGCTCGACTACATCGTCATGAAGCTGCTGCGCAAGGATCCGGCCAAACGCTACGCGCGCGCCGAGGACCTGATCGCCGACCTGGCCAGCTGCGCGGGCGGCGACCAGGCCGGCGAGGACCGCGAGCCGGCGGCGCCGCGGCTGGCGGTGCTCTACTTCGAGCTGCTGAGCGCCGAGCCCGACGACGCGTTCCTGGCGGCGGGGCTCACCGAGGACCTGATCGTGGACCTCACCCGCGTGGGCGGCCTGCGGGTGGCCTCGCGCGCCGAGGTGGCGCCCTATCGCGAGCGCAGCGTGCCGCCGCGCACCCTGGCGCGCGAGCTGGCCGCGGACTACGTGCTGATGGGCAGCGTGCGGCACGCGGGGAACCGGGCGCGCATCAGCGCCCAGCTGGTGCGCGCCGCCGACGGCAACACGCTGTGGGCCGACCGCTTCGACCGGACGCTCGAGGACCTCTTCGACGTGCAGGCCGAGGTGTCCAAGCGCATCGTCGAGGCGCTGCAGGTGGCGTTGAGGCCGGGCGAGCGCGAGATGCTGGACCGCGCCCCCGCCCGGAACACCGAGGCGTATGCCCTCTACCTGCAGGCCCGCGACCTGATTGACCGCACCGTCGAGACCAACCGGCGCGGCGAGGAGCTGCTCCAGCGCGCCATCGCCCTGGACGACCGCTTCGCCCTGGCGCACGCCGCCCTGGGCGAGACCTACGCCATGCGCGGGAACCGCTGGTGGGCGTCGCCCGCCGAGGCGGCGGCGCTGGCCGTGCCGCACGCCCGGCGCGCCCTGGAGCTGGAGCCCGACCTGGTGGAAGCCCACTTGGTCCTGGCCATGGTCCAGCGCCTCCGGGGCGACCCGTCGAAGGCCCTGGAGGCGGTTGACCACATCCTGGCGCTCGACCCCGACCACCCCGACGCGCTCGAATGGGCGGGGTGGAGCTTCCTGTCCATCGGGCAGCCGGAGCGCGCCGTGGGCCTGCTGGAGCGCGGGGCGGCGCTCCATCCGGAACGCTACCTGCTGGCCTCCTTCCTGGACGACTGCTACCAGCTCCTCGGCCGGCAGGCCGACGCCCAGCGGGTTCGCCGGCACGGGCTGGAGCGCACGCTGGAGATGCTGCGGCGCAAGCCCGGACCCGAATCGGCGCACGCCCGCACCCTGGTGGGCATCAGCCTGGTCCGGGAGGGGCGCAGCGAGGAGGGCCTGGCGCAGATCGAGCAGGCCGTGCGGCTGCAGCCGGACGACGGGCGGCTCCACTACAACGCGGCCTGCGCCTACGCCCTCGCGGGCCGGCCGGAGCGCGCGCTGGGCGAGCTGCGCGAAGGCACCAGGAACATCCCCGGCTACATCGGGGACTGGCCGCTCTACGACCCCGACCTGGCCAGCCTGCGCGACCATCCCGACTTCATCCGCATGTTCGGCCGGCCGGCGAAGCGGGGGTAGGCCGGCAGCCGCGGCCCCGGCCGTCGCAGGCCGGCGCCATTCCGCGCTTCGGGCCGCGTCTGCTGGGGGCTCCATTCCGCGCTTCGGCCGGCAGCCGCGCCCGCTTAGAATCCCCCGCCATGTTCCATTCGCTCTTCAGGCTCTGGTTCCAGCTCACGCTCGACTGGGGCTACCTGGGCGTGTTCGTGCTGATGGCCATCGAGTCCACCGTGTTCCCGCTGCCGAGCGAGGTGGTGATCCCGCCCGCCGCCTACTGGGCCGAGCTGGGCAAGCTCCACTTCTGGGGCGTGGTGGCGGCGGGCACGCTGGGCTCGTGGGCGGGCTCCGCGCTCTCCTACTGGGTGGCGCGGGCCCTGGGGCGGCCGCTCATCCTCAAGTACGGCAGATACCTCTTCGTGCCGCCCAAGAAGTGGGAGCTGGCCGAGCTGTGGATCAACCGCTACTCGGCGGCGGGGATCTTCTTCGCCCGCCTGCTGCCGGTGGTGCGCCACCTGGTGTCGCTGCCCGCCGGGGCGGCGCGCATGCCCTTCCCGCTCTTCACCAGCATGACGCTGCTGGGCTCCTTCGCCTGGTGCACGGTGCTGGCGTGGTTCGGGGCGCGCGTGCTGGCCGACCAGCCCCGCCTGCTCGAGGATCCCGAGGCGCTCTCGCACGTGCTGCGCGAGAAGCTGCTGTGGTTCGTGGTGGCGGCGGGCGCGATGTTCGCGCTCTACCTGGCGGTGGACCTGATCGGGCGGCGGCTGCGGCGGGAGGCCGAGCAGCGCGCGAGGGGAGCATGAACCCCCTGCGGCGGGCCGCTGCCCCGGCCGGCAGAGAAGTGGTGGAGGCGGCGGGAATCGAACCCGCGTCCGAAGACCGATCGGCAAGGGGCGCTACAGGCTTGTCCTGCCCTTTGAGTCTCGCGGGCCGCGCTCCGACAGGCGGGATCGCGCGCCCACCAGCCCGTCCTGCTCTCGTCCTCCGCCCCCGGGCAGAGCTTCGGACCAGCCTGCGTTTGTCTGACGCCCACTCCGGCCCCCACAGGCGGGGCCCGGGTGACCGTCGCTACCTAAGGATTAGTTAGGCAGCGAGAGCCAACTGCTCATTGGCAGTTGAGTTTTCCCGATTGTTTAGCGAGGCACCGGGACCTCGGCCTGCACCCCCTGGTTCACGATCCCCGTCGAGACCTGTCGCCCCCAGTCGGTTGAACCCCCTGCGGCGCGAGCGCCGCGCCACCCCTCGCTTGAGATGCGCGCGCGCCTGCGAAGCTGCGGGGCGCCACGCGGCGAGGGGGGACCTCCAGGCCTGCTGAGTATGCCCGGAGAACTCACCGGCGGCGCCCGAAATCCTTCCTGGCGCCGGCCGTCACTGCGCCGGCCCACCGCTCCGGTTCAGAAGGGGACGTCGTCGTCCGTGGCGCCCAGCTCGTCGCGCGGCGGCGCTTCGGAGGGCACCGTCTCGGCCATCTCCTCGCCCGCCGGCGCCCCGCGCGCCCCGAGCATGGTCATGTTCTCCATGATCACCTCGGTGGTGTAGCGCTTGTTCCCCTGCTGGTCCTGCCACTGGCGGGTCCGGATCCGGCCCTCGACGTAGATCTGCTTGCCCTTCTGCAGGTACTGGCTGCAGATCTCGGCCAGCTTGCCGAACGCCACCACGTTGTGCCACTCGGTCTCTTCCTGGCGCTGGCCGTCCTTGCCGGTCCAGCGCCGGGTGGTGGCCAGCCGCAGGTTGGCCACCGTCGAGCCCCCCTGGGTGTAGCGCACTTCCGGGTTGGCCCCGAGGTTGCCGATCAGAATCACCTTGTTCACGCCGCTCATCGTCCGCCTTCCTGTTCGGGGCGCCGCCTTGGGGGCTCGAATGGTGGGAGTCTAGGCGGTGGGGGAGGGAGCGTCAAGGCGCAGCCCAAGCCGTTGGGGACCTTCCTATTGGAGGCGAACCAGGCGGCGGGTCTCGCCGCGGTCCCCCGCTCGCAGGCGCAGGTAGTAGAGGCCGGGCGGGAGCGCCCTGCCATCCCGGGTCCTTCCCTCCCAGCGCAGCACGTGCCAGCCGGGCCCTGCGGACTTGCCCACGAGCGCCCGCCAGACCTCGCGCCCGGCGAGATCGAAGATGGCCGCGTGGACCTCGCCCCCCGCCGGCGACTCCACCACGAGCTCGACGGGACCGCGCGAGGGATTGGGATTGGGCCCCCCGACGCGAAACGACGTCGGACCCGAAGCCGCCACGTCCACCTCACCCGCCGCGTTGACGATCTGGGCGTAGAGATCGGTCATGCTCGTAGCGAAGTCGCGGTCGTCCTGCCACGCGATGATCGCGGAGCCGCCCTCGGTGCGCCCGATCACCGGGGCCGCCTGATCCCCGGGCGCATCGCAGATCACCACTCCATCGCCGGGCCAGCGCGGATCGCGCTGCCCGTCGAGGAGCAGGCGCTGCGCGTAGATGTCGAGCCGTGGCGTCGCGCTGCGCGCATCCTGCCAGGTGAAGTAGGCGCCGTCGTCGAGGATGGCCACGCGGGCCGCGCCCGCGTCGCCGGTGCGCACGCACACCGGGTTGCCATCGGCGCTCCACCCCGGCGCGCGGGTGCCGCCCGGAAGGAGCCGGGTGGCGTAGAGGTCGCGGTCGGCCGCCATGGCGGACGGGCTCGCGGCATCGAGCGTCCAGCAGACGACGAGGCCGTTGCCCACTCCCGCATCCATGAGCACCTGGGCGCCCGGGCCATCATTGATGGTGGCGCCCTCCGCGGGCCAGCCGGGGGCGCGGGTGCCCTCCGGCAGCAGCCGCTGATCGAAGGCGTCGCCCTGGGGATCGGAACGGTCGTCGGTGAACGTGAGGTAGATGCCGTCGGTGGTTGAGGAGAGCAGGCGCGACAGCTTCTGCCTCCCGCCGGAGGGCGCCACCGGGACACCTCCCGCCGTCCAGCCGGAGGCCGGGGAACCGTCTGCTTCGATCCGTAGCGCGTACGCCCGGGGCTGCCCCGAGCAGGAGTCCACCCAGGCGAGGTAGGCGCCGGAGAGGCCGACGGGCGCCGCCTGCAGGCCCGCCTTGCTGCCCGGCTCCGAGCACACCGGGATTCCGTCCGCGGCCCACAGGGCGTTGCCGTCGCCGTCGAGGCGCTGGGCGTAGATGGCGGGCTCCCCGGAACGGTCGTCCACCCAGGCGATGATGACGTGGTCAAGCTCCCCGGCGAGCGCGACCTCGAGCTGCGCGCCCGGCGCGGTGCAGACCGCAAGGCCGCTCTCCGGCCACGCCGGCGGCAGAGTCTGCGCGTAGATGTCCTGCCCGCTGCGGAAGTCCACCCAGGCCACTACGGGACGCAGCGCACCGTAGAACAATGAAGTGGCGATGGCGGCCATCCCGGGCGCTGCCTGGTCCCCGAGGGCGCGCGTGACGGGCGCGTCGAATGGGCCCACACCGCCGGCGCTGATGACTTGAGCCCAGTAGAGGTCGGTCCCGCTCGTGCCGCTGCTGCGGCGGTCCTCCCAGGTGAGCGCGAGCGGGACGGCGCACGGCTCCACCGGGCGAGCGCGTGGAGATTGAACTGGCTCTCGGGCGCGGTCGCGATCGGGTTGCCGTTCGGCAGCCACGCCGCCCCAGCAGGGACGACGGACGCGAGCGCGAGGACCAGCGTGGCGCACGTCACCGCGACGCACGGCCGGGGAGCCATCGAGAGGTCTCCGCTCCCGGGAAAAGCCGATCGGCCAAGGCGCCGGGCTCCCCGTGAAAGCGCGACCGCTGCGGGCCCCGCTGGCCCGACCGGGCTGCAGAAAGCGTACGCCCGGCTTCCCGGTGCCGCAATCGAGGAGTGGGACGCCGGGCCGACTACGCAACCCGCGGCCGCGCGCGGAGATGGGCGCGTCTTGGCGGGGCGGGCCGCGTTGACGCCGCCGGGGGCTGCCGCTAGACTGGCCGCCCTGGATCCGATCGTGATTGCCGGGGCGTGGCGCAGCCCGGTAGCGCACCTGCTTTGGGAGCAGGTTGTCGGAGGTTCAAATCCTCTCGCCCCGACATCGTTCCCGGCCGCGTCACGCCGCGCCGGCAGCTTTGGGTAGAACCCCGCGCCTGTAGCTCAGTCGGATAGAGCAACGGATTTCTAATCCGTCGGTCGGGGGTTCGATTCCCTCCAGGCGCGCCAGAATGAAGACGCTGCCGGGCCGCCAGGTCCGGCGGTCCCGGAACCGGCCATTCCCTTCGGGCGCCGGCGGCGCAGCCGTGGACCCGTGTGGTGGTGGATGTAGCTCAGCTGGTAGAGCACTGGACTGTGGCTCCAGGTGTCGCGGGTTCGATCCCCGTCATCCACCCCACCGTAGCCGCACGGACAGTTGGCATTGGGCCCGTTCTCGCCGCCGTCAGCGTCGTCGGTATCCTCGCCTCCCGCCTTGCGCTCTATGCCGAACTCCCAGGGGTCGGTGCCTCACCCATGGCAACGGGAAGGTCCTTGACGATGCTTCGAGACTCAAGCTGCAAGATAGAGGAGCCAGCGAAGTTGTCCCCCGCGGTAGTCGAGCGACTTGGAGCGCCTCGATCCTCGGCGCACCTACCGAATCACGACAACACGTGTTGTCGCGCGGAAGGAACCGGCTGTCAGCCGCGCGAAATAGACTCCCGCCGGCAGGCGCCGGCCCGCGGCATCCGACGCGTCCCACTCCGTGCCGCGCGCTCCCTTCGCCAGCGGAGTCTGCCAACGTCGCGCACCCGAGGCGTCGAAGACCTCCAGCTGCCCCGCCGACTCGAGACTGTGCCAAGAGAATCGAAGCTCTCCGCTGCTGGGCGCTGGCGCGCACGTAAACCCCGCCTCCGACAGGGTCGGCTCTGGCACGGCTGTGGGTTCCGAGCAGCCAGCGTCGAGCGCCCCAATCAGCCCGCAGCCCGGAGCATTCCGCAGCGGCGAAAACACCGCCAGGTGCACATCGTCCTGGGGGACGTTGCAGAAGTAGGGATCCACCATGAGGTCGGACGGACCGGGAGAGATGCCGGCCGTCGCGCCGTTCACGTTCGCGTACCAGTCATTGCACGACAGCGTGGGCATTCCCGGTCCGCCCCAGAGCAGCCCCTCGCGTTGGTTGGCGTAGGCGATATTGTTTGCCACCGTCGTCGGGTGATCGGAGGCGACATCGAAACCCGCGCCGCCGTTCCAGTAGGACGTGTTGCCGCTGAGGACCACGCTGTCCGCGGGGGATTGCACGGCGATGCCTCGCCCGCGGGCACGACCCACAACGTTCCCGCTCACGTCACCGCGCCCGTCGGTACGTATTCCGTCGGCACCGGCGCGAAGAATCCGATTCGCCTTGACGACCTGCCTCCAGTAGCCCCAGGAGTTAGGGTCCGGATGCGGTCCGCCGATCCAAATCCCGTCGCCACCACAGTCCTGCGCCTCGTTCCCCATGGCGCGCAGCCATGGAACACCGAAAACTGCAAATCCGTGCCCCCCGCAGCCCTTGGCCGCGTTACCGGACAGTTCGGCCGAGCTCATGGGTTCGCCGCCACCTCCCACGATCGTGAACGCACTCCCCTGACAGCCCTCGACGAGATTATCGGTGATGCGCGAGTTGAAGCCCGGGTACTGGACGACAATCCCATCCTGGCAGGCCAATACCGTGTTGGCTGACACGACACTGCCGCCGTCAACGTCGCGCATCGAGATGCCCACTGCGGCAGGTCCGACTACGTGATTGCCGCGCACCTGGGCGCAGCAGCCGCTTGCGAGCCTGGAGGTTCTGATCCCTCCGCCGAGGACGGTGTTGTTGATGATTTCTCCGTACACGCCGTAGACGCCGAGAAAGTCGATTCCGCCACGAACAATGCACCCCCGCACCGAGAAGAACCAGGGTTCGCCGTGACCCACGATGCCCGAATCGACTCGGCATTCTCTGATGTCGACGTGGTCGCGCCAGGCTTGGAATGTGATGCTCCCCGAGACCCACATGCCGCGCAGCGAAGCGCCGCGGGCCAGGCCATTGTCGGGGCCATAAGGAGGACCGCTTTGAATCCGTACATCGCCGAGGATCCGCGGATATGCTGCCGGCAGGCGGAGGCCGTCGTCCACCGGCTGAAACGGCTCCAGCCAGAGCCGGCGAGGAATGGTCACGTCTTCGGGATAGGTGCCGTCGCGGATGAGAATGCTGTCCGCCAGCGAGTTGATTGCGCCCTGAATGGTTGGATAGTCGTCGGGGACGACCACGGTGGCCGCGTGACAGGGCAGGGCAATGAGCGTCCACGTGCCTGCCAGGGCAAGCCGCGCGACTCGCGCGAGAACGGGGGAGTAAGACTTGGCGCTCATGGACACCTCCTGGGTTGCCGCCCACCTTCATACCGTGGGCTGGTGAGGCCCCAAGGATACGCCAGCTCCGCCGGGGGGGCGTCAGCGGAGTCGCGATTCGAAGGATCCGACGTGGGAATCTCTGGGCCAGGCACGCCGCGCCAGAAGCACCGCACCGATGGAGGAAGATCGCGGGTTGGGCTGGAGATTTGGCCCCGAGCATCGCCCGAAGGTCTCCGGTGGCCTCGTCATTGGGGGTGCCGCGACTTCAGCCGATGATCGGCCCTCGCACTCCATCGGTAGCCCCCGCTACACTCCCCAGCCCATGGAGCCCCCACCTCCGCTTCCGCCAACCCAACGCCCTGACCCGGCCGTTACCGAAAGCCCCTCGCCGCGCTGGCGCATGCTCGCGCTGCTCTCCCTGGCCGAGCTGCTCGGCATGTCGCCGTGGTTCACCGCAGCCGCGGTGGCGCCGCAGCTTCGTGACCAGTGGAGCCTCGACTCCGCCGCGATCGGCGCGCTGACCGCCGCAGTCCAGCTGGGCTTCGTGGCCGGCACCGCGTGCGCCGCGCTCCTCAACCTGGCGGACATCGTTCCCTCGCGCGCCTACTTCGCCGGCGCCGCGCTGCTGGCAGCCGCCGCCAACTCGGCGCTCGTCGCCGCCCCCGGGTTCGCCGCGGCGCTGCCCTCGCGCTTCCTGACTGGGTTCTTCCTGGCGGGGGTCTACCCGCCGGCGATGAAGATGGTGGCGACCTGGTTCCGCTCCTACCGCGGGCTCGCCATCGGCACCGTGGTCGGAGCGCTCACCGTGGGCAAGGCCGCGCCCTACCTGGTCCATGCGCTGCGCGGGGCGCGGCTCGAAACCGTGGTGCTGGCCGCGACCTACGCCGCCGGGCTGGCGGCGTTGCTGGTCGGGTTCCTCTACCGGGACGGACCACATCCGTTCCCGCGGCGCACCTTCGCATGGAGCCGCGTCGCCGAGGTGGTACGCCATCGCGAGACCCGGCTCGCGATCGGCGGCTACCTGGGCCACATGTGGGAGCTCTACGCCATGTGGACCTGGCTGCCGGCGTTCCTCGCCGCCAGCGTCGCCGCCCGCGCCGGTGGCGGAGCACGGCCCGCCCCGGCCGGCCTCGCCGATACTCTGGCCTTCGCCGCCATCGCAGCGGGCGGGCTCGGGTGCGTGTGGGGGGCTGGGCGGCCGAGCGTGCAGGCTACGCGCGCGTGGTGATCAGGGCCATGGCGGCCAGCGGTGCTTGCGCGGTCGCCATCGGATTCTGCTACGGCGGCGAGCCCTGGCTCCTGGCGCTGGTCGCCCTGTGCTGGGGCTTCTTCGTGGTGGCCGACTCTGCGCAGTTCAGCGCCATGGTCACCGAATCGGCCCCGCCCCACGCGGTGGGCACTGCCCTGACGCTCCAGACCTCGACCGGGTTTCTGCTCACCATGGCCACGATTCAGCTGGTCCCGCTGCTCGCGGAGCGGGTCGGCTGGCAGTGGGCGTTTCCGGTGCTGGCGCTGGGGCCGGCCTGTGGCATCGCGGCGATCGGGCGCATGGGCGAGACCGCGGCCGGCGCGCCTGAAGCGCCCCGCTAGCCCAACTTCGCCAATTCGAGGAACCGATTCTCGGTTTTCCAATGGGTT
>JBBIHL010000036.1:0-12266 GCA_037447075.1 Candidatus Eiseniibacteriota bacterium
GAGCGCCGCGGCCGCGAGCGCGTGCGGCAGCTGCGTGCGGGCGCTCATTGCAGGCCCACGAGCACGAGCACCAGCCCGCGCCCGCGCTCCAGCCGGCCCATGGCCTTGCCGAGGATCGCGCCGTTGGCGCGCGCGGGGTCGGTGACCTTCATCGCGTACCCGGGCGTGGATGAGGTGGTGAGCAGGTCCCCCGGCTCCACCGGGCCGGCGCTCGCGTCCACCCAGCAGTACACCCGGCCGGTGAGCGCGACCGTGTGGTTGCCGTCGGCGATCGAGCCTTCCTGCCCCATCACCATGCCGGGCTCGATCCCGCCGGCCCCGCTGACCACGCCCGCCACGCGGCGGTCGTAGGGCGTCCGGCTGGGCGCCAGCCGGCCTTCCTTCCCGGGGTCCACGCTCACGACCATGCCCGGCTGCACCGCGACGTCATCGTCCGCCACGTCGAAGCGCTCCGAGAGGTCGGCGCCGCCCAGGATCTGAAGTGCCTTGGTGAGGGTCTTCCCCGTGCTCTCCACGCGAAACTTGGTTTCGTTGGACCCCACGGCGACGATGAACGGCCCCGCGTCGTCGGGGTTCGCGAGCCACAGGATCTCGCCGGGGCCGTCGTTCTGGAAGTGGCCGGTCGCGTAGTTGCTGCTGACCTGCATGTAGGTGGCCATTCCGTTCACCGCCTGGGTGTTGTGGACCCGCAGGGTGGCGGCGCCCGCGCCCTGGCCCTGGCCCGTGAAGTAGGCCGCGTTGCTGGTGCCCAGGTTCTGGGCGTAGATGCCGTAGGTGTAGCCGTACGCCATCAGGCCGTTCGAGGTGGCGTCGGTGCCCTCGAAGTAGCCGCCGGTGCCGTTGCCGCGGCCCACGACGCCCGCGCCCGCGCTGCTGTACTGCGCGACTCCCTCGACGCCGATCGCGTTGCCCGACGAGGCCGTGTTCTCGCCGCGCACGCCGGCCGCGTTGAAGCCGGTGCTCGAGTTCGAGCCGAGCACGGCGTAGTTGGTGCCGGAGCCGATGGCGCGGAAGTAGCCGGCGCCACCGCCTCCGGTGTTGTGCATCTGGAACAGGTAGCCGGGCGACGCGTAGTTCTGCTGGTGGGGCAGGCTCAAGGACAGCGCGAACGGCGCCACCAGGAGCCGCTGGCGCGGGAAGAGCACGAAGGGATCGCTGGTCCCCGCGACCCGCACCGAGACCTCGATCCAGCGCGCGGGTCCCAGGAACCACGAGCTGCCGAAGTCCAGCGTCTCGGTGAACACGCCCGCGCCGACGCTCACCGAGGGTCGGTTGATGGTGGCGCCCATCTGGGTGCCGCCGGTCTCGGCGTCGAACAGCTTGAAGAGCATCTCGTAGCTGCCCGTCACGGGCGTGCCGCTCTGGGCCAGGCTGCCCTGGTAGGTGAACGCCGAGCCGACCGACTGGGCACCTGCCGGCGCGGCGAGGGCGGCGCACGCGAGCGCGATGCCGCACGCGAGCGAAGCCAGGCGAATCCGGTGGGAATGGAACATGATGGAATCCTCCGCGGGAAAGCGTCAGTCGAGCAGGACGACGCGCTGGTGGGCGGTGTGTTCGCTGGTCGTGAGACGGAGCAGGTAGACGCCGGGCGCGAGCGCCGGGCCGCCGCCGTGCGTGGAGACGCGGGCGGTGTGGCGGCCGAGCGGGAGGCGCTGGTCGAGCAGCGTGCGCACGCGGCGCCCGCCGACGTCGAACAGCTCGGCCGTGACGTGGTCCTCGCGCGGCAGGTCGAAGCTGACGACGCCGTCGCCGCGCACCGGCTGCGGGCGCACCGGGTAGAGGCGGAAGACGAGCGGCGGGGGCGGGCCCGGATCGTCGCCGTCGTCCACCCCGGTGACGGTGCCGCCGCCGGCCCAGAAGCCGCCGCGCAGCGTCCATTCGCGCGCGCGCACCTCGCCGGCCTCGTGCTGGCCGATGGTCGCGGCGAGCAGGTAGCTGCCAGAGACCAGGTAGCCCGACCCGCTGCCGATGCGGCTCCTGGTCAGCTCGAGCGCGCGGCCCGGGGCGGCGAGGGTGACCAGGGCGAGCCCCGCCAGGGCGAGGGCGAGGCCGCCGGATCGAATGTGGAACATGAGACCTCCCTTCTGGCGGGGGCGGCTGGGACGGAGGGGGGGCCGACCGCGCGCCTCTGCCGGCTTCGGGAGGGAAAACGCAGGCGGGGGCGACCAGGGGACACGGGGGGTGGCGGCCGATCGGGGGAGGACGGGGGCCGGCCCCGCACTGTCACCGACCGCCCCCCCTGCGACATGGGGTAGTGTAGGGCCCACTCGGACGGTGCCGGAAACGCCGGCGATGGGTGGCCCTGTACGCCAGAGGAGGTCGCAGATGGCACCCCAGGCTCCCATGACCCCGATGCTGGAGCGCCCGTCGCCCGGGCTGGTCTCGGTGGATGGGCGGACCTACCCGCTCCGGGCCGCCCACCTCCGGGGTCGCGCCGAGGGTGGGCTCGCGCTCGCCACTCTCGTCCAGGAGTTCCACAACCCCCACGACGAGCCCCTCGAGGTCGTCTACACCATGCCGCTCCCGGCGGACGGCGCGGTGCTCGGCTACACGATCACGATGGGCGAGCGGATCATCCGCGGCGAGATCGAGGTCCGCGAGCAGGCCGAGGCCCGCTATCGCGACGCCCTCTACCAGGGCCGGACGGCCGGGCTTCTGGAGCAGGATCGCGCTGCCCTCATGCGCGCCATCCGCGAGTGCATCGAGAAGCTGGCGAGGAAGCCGCTCCAGGCACTCCGGGCGCGCCTCGCCCGGGGCGCCCTGCAGCCGGATCGCGAGATCGCCCGCCAGGCCGGGATGACCGCGAACACCTTCTTCCAGAACATCGTCCGCGCCCGCAAGCAGGTCGCGGCGTGCCTCGAGGGGAAGGGAATCCCGCTCCGCGAGGTCATGTCATGAACGGCCGCGAGCGCGAGGCCCTGATCGAGGCCACGGCCACCCCGCACCGGGAGCGGGACCGGGAGGGGCGCCTGGTGCCGCCGCCCGCCTGGTGGGACCTCCCGCCCGACGCCCGCGAGGAGGCCTACCGGCTCCAGCTCACCCGGCAGATGGAGCGGGCGGTGGACCGGGCCGGCAGGAGCGGCACGGTGCGCGCCGTGCTCGCGCGCATCGCGGGGATCGGGTAGCGACGGCGCGAGCCGGCCCCGAAGCGCCGCCCGCATCGCTCCGCCGCACAGCCGGGTGTAGCCTTCCCGGGTCGGAGGGCGCCGGCACCGACCTGCGGCTCACGCCCCGCTGTGCTGCAGCGCGAGCCGAGCCGTCAACTCCTCGATGATCCTCACCTTCTCCTTGAGGATGCGCTTGTAGTCCGTCGCGTCGGTGTGATGCAGCTCGTGGATCTTCTCCCTGTGGGCCGCCGCCAGCAGCTCCTTCAGGAAGTCGAACTCCTGGTCGGTGAGCTCGAGCGTCATGGCCTGGCCCTCCGGTTGCCCATGGACGGTGCCTGCCGTCAGGCCACGCCGTCCGCCGCCGGGGAATGGAGGCCGCGAGCGCCCCACGCTCGCGCCGGGCGCCACCCGCGCCCGGCAGGGCTCGCGGCAACCTATTGGATGTCTTCGGGCTTCCGCCCGATGCCCGGCGGGGCGGGGCGCGACCGGGGGTCGGGATGACCGAGCGGCGCTCGCCGGCGACCTCGCCGCGCTTGCACGTGGGAACGTCGGGTTGGGTCTACGCCGACTGGGCGGGTGCTTTCTACCCGGAGGATCTGCCCGAGCGGCGCTGGCTCGAGCACTACCAGCGGCGCTTCCGCACCGTCGAGCTGAACGTCACGTTCTACCGCCTCCCGCGCGAGGCCGTCTTTGAGGGCTGGGCCGAGCGCGCCCCGGCGGGCTTCCGGTTCGCCGTGAAGGGCCCGCGCCTGGTCACGCACCGACTCCGGCTGCGCGGCGCGTCCGAGATCGCCGCCACCTTCCTGGCCCGCGCCCGACTGCTCGGCGAGCACCTGGGACCCATCCTGTGGCAGCTGCCGCCCTCGCTCCGCCGCGACGACGCCCTGCTGGACCGGTTCCTCGGCGGGCTCCCGCGCGGGGTGGTTCACGCGTTCGAGTTCAGGCACGCGGACTGGTTCGCCGAGCCCGTGTACCGGATCCTGCGCCGGCGCGGGGCGGCATTCGTGATCTGGCACATGCACGATCGGGGATCGCCCGTGGTCGTCACCGGCCGGGACGTCTACCTGCGCTTTCACGGCGCCACGGGTCTCTATCGCGGCCGCTATGCCCGGGACCTTCTGGCGCGCTGGGGCGAGCGCGTGCGCGGCTGGCTCGAGGAGGAGCGGGAGGTGTGGGCCTACTTCAACAACGACATCGGGGCCCAGGCGCCCGAGGACGCCCGCCGGCTGATCGAGCACGCGTCGAGGCGGCAGCGCCCCGGCGCACGGCCCGGCTCACGACCTTGGAGTGCACGCCCAGTTCCTCGGCGACGCTAGCGCACCTCCGTGTGGTTGAACCCAACGAGAAGGGTACACACTGCCCGGCGTCGGGGGACTCCTTCGCGCGCGTTCAGGGAACTTCTGCTGCCGGCGCTGACACGCCGCTCACTCGAGCACCACGACCCTGGTTGTCGCCCGGAGCGACCCGGCGCTCAGCCGGGCGAAGTAGATGCCCGCGGGCAGCCGGCGCCCGGAATCATCCGTTGCGTTCCAATCCAGGCCCTCACTTCCCTTCTCGACCGATCGTTGCCAGCGGCGCGCACCCGCGGCGTCGAAGACCTCGAGCCGCCCCGACGCCTCCAATCCGGGCCATGAGAAGCGGAGGTCGCCGGTCGTCGGACGCGGCGTGCAGGCGAACTGCGCTGAAGACCGCGACATGTCGGCCACGGCGGTAGGCTCCGAGCACCCGGCGTCCAGCGCCCCGACCAGCCCACACCCCGGCGCATTGCGCAGGGGGGAGAAGACGGCGAGGTGCACATCGTCCTGGGGCACGTTGCAGAAGTAGGGGTCCACGGCGAGATCCGTGGCCCCCGGAGGCAGGCCGCTGGTGGCGCCACTCACGTTCGCGTACCAGTCGTTGCAGGCGAGCGTGGGAGGCGAACCGGTGCCGCTCCAGACCAACCCCTCGCGCTGGTTGCCGTAGGCGATGTTGTTGGCGATCGTGCCCGCAGCTTCCGAGCTCACGTCCAACCCGGCCCGCGCGTTCCAGTAAGAGGTGTTGCCGTAGACGTTGATCGCCGTGCCCGGCGGCAGCACGACGATGCCGCGCCCCGCAGCGCGACCGACGATGTTCCCGGTGACCTCTCCGACGTGATCGAAGTGGATGCCGTCCGAGCCGCTGCGCAGGACCCGGTTCCCCTGGAGCAGCATGGATGACCGATCCTCGCCTTCCCCACCCTCCCGATCGACCCAGACACCGCAACCGCCCACGTCAAGCACCGTGTTGCCATCCACAGTGCCCCCGACGTGCTTCAGCTCGAGTCCGTGGCCTCCGCACTGCTGTATGAGGTTGCCGCCCACGGTTGCGGGCTGCGGGTTTCCCCCCGTCGAGATGTGGATGCCCGTTCCCTGGCAGCCCGTCACCGTGTTGTCCTTGACCGGCTGCGGGTCCCAGCTCGAAAGGGCTATGCCCGTGCCGCAGCCAAGCACTGTGTTTCCGGAGACCCCACCGCGAGTGCCGAAGGTACGCAGGACGATTCCTGTCGCGGCAGGACCCACGACATAGTTGCCTCTGACTTCACCGCAACAGCCCTCTGCGAGAAAATAGATCCCTCCACCCAGGACTGTGTTCGTCGTGATGTCACCGTACCAAGCTCGGACATTGATCCCGCCGCGGACGATGCAGCCACGAATGCCGAGGATGAAGGGCTGCCCACCCACGATTCCGGAGTCCACGCGACACTCTCTTATTGCAACGTCGCAGGGGCCGGGCACTATCGAGACGCCGCCGCTGACGTGCAGACCGAGGACGGACCCGCATCTCATCTCGATCGACCCCAGAATCAGAGGGTGTGCATCTGCCGGCGGATCGAAATCCCCGTCGAAGCTGTGAGGAACCGGTTCCAGGCTCAGCCACCTCTCGATGGCGAGATTCTCCGGGTAGGTCCCGTCCCTCACCAGAATCCTGTCGGCTGTCGAGTTGATCGCGGCCTGGATCGTCGGGTAGTCGTCGGGGACGACCACCGTTACCGCTTCGGACGGCAATGCCGAGAGCAGGGCCAGCGCGGCCGGAGTCAGGGAGACAAGACAGCCGATCGTGATGGAAGGTCGCCGCGGCATGATGCGCCTCCATGGTTGGGGATCAGCGGTCCATGGCGAAGAGCGCGGCCCATCGTGGGCGGCGGCCCCAGGGTCCCTGGGTCCTGCGGGAATGATACCGAAACCCTTCGGAGCGAGCCCGCTGTTTTCGCGGCGCATGGAGCAGCTGCCCGAGGGCGGGCCGTGCGGCCGGGCGACATGGCGGGTTCCTCGACCGCCTCACCCCCGCAACACCTCGGGGCGGGCGCCTTGGAGCGCCCGCCCCGTTGCTCCGCTCCTCCCTGGCAGGGAGTCCCGCTAGTGCGTCGCCTCGGCCAGCACCATGGGCCGCACCATGTAGGGCAGGATCCAGGTCTGCGAGTCGTAGGCCGCCTGGTCGTCGTAGAGCGTTCCGTGCGACAGCGCGTTCACGCCGAAGTGCCGGCAGCCCAGCACCCAGGGCACCTTGAAGGTGCCGGTGTAGGTGTTGTCGCCGTTCGGCGTGAGGCGCAGGCGATGGTCGCGCGAGAGCAGCAGCACCACGTCGTCGGGCTGCAGGGTGGTCGCGGTGAGCGTGATGTCGGCGAGCGGGTTCAGCTTGAGCAGGTTGCGCACGCGGAAGAACTGGAGCGGATCGCTGATGACCGTGTCCAGCCCTCCGCCCTGCAGCTTGAGGCTCACGATCTGGGTCTGGTGGTCGCGCGAGTTCACCAGCACGCCGGTGATCCCGGCCAGGCGCCAGAAGCCGTGGCGCGCGTCGCCGGTCCCGCCGCTGGCTAGCCCGCCCGCATCGTCGCCGTCACCGTCGGGCCGGGGCACCCGCTTGAACAGCAGCCGGCGCACCCAGTGGTCCTCGAGCGGCTTGCGCACCACGGTGCGGTTGAACCCGCCCGAGGGGTCGGGGGTGAGGATGTTGAAGCTGCCGGTCATCAGCTTGTTCACGGTGAGAATCGCGGTGGTGGGGCGCCCGGTGGTGTCGGTGTCGGCGAAGGCGAACTCGAACCGGCGCTCGACGTGGCGGATGCTGCGCCAGAAGGTGATGGGCTCGATCGCGTCCTGGACGGAGAGCGCGCCGCCGGGCGCGGTGGCCGTCCCCAGGGCGATCGGGTCGGACGACTCGTAGAAGCCGTCCTCCACGTACTCGGGCTGGCGAGCCGCTTCGGCGGCGACCAGCGACTGGTCCTGGACGGTCCCCGACCCGCCCGGTCCGGGGCCGGCGGTGGGCGCCAGGGGCTGCCCTTCCTTGCCGCAGCCGGCGAGCGCGGCCGCCGTCAAGGCGAGGGCGGGAACGAGCAACGCGAGTCTCTTCATAGGTGCAAACCTCCGTCGTGGCCGCAAGCCCAGCGGCGTGGCCCCAGGGCGGGAAGCAACCCGAGAACGCCTTGTATCCTGCACGCCATGTGCCAGCGGTGCTTCGAGGTCGCAAGCCGTTGCGGCCCTTGCCGGCGCCGGCCTCGACCCCCGAGCGCCCGCCCGGGCGGCCTGTACCCGGCGGTGCACCGCCGGCGCAACGAGTGTCTCCGGGCGGGACAGGCAGGTCCCGCGTTGCGGGCCCGTGCCGGGGGCTCCTCACACCCCGGCCGGCCCGCGGTGGCCCCGCCGCTCCTCATACTCCGGGACCGCCCCCCGCGCGCCACTTCCGCCTGTCACCACCGCCGGACGGACTGCTAACTTGGCAGGCCAGGCTCCTGGCCCGGCAGCGCACCGGCCCCCGGCTCGGGCGCGGAACGGGCGCAGAATCAGGCGATTGCGCCTCGCCCCGGCGTGGCCGTGGGGCGGCATGGATGATGCGAACCTCGATGCGTCTACACGCGCACCGACCGACCGGCCCGCGGGCGATTCAGCGCCCGGGGCCGGGCGCTGGCGTTTGACGAACCAAGGCTGCGCCGCCGTGGCGCGGCCCCCCGCAAGGAGAACGGGTCATGACGACGACACCCACCGTGCAGCAGAAGCTGGGCAGCGCGACCATCACCTACGACGGCAAGTCGGTGGAGCTGCCCCTGGTCCAGGGGACCGAGAACGAGCTGGGCATTGACATCCTGCAGCTCCGCGGCAAGACGGGGCTGATCACGCTCGATCCCGGCTATGGGAACACGGGGTCGTGCAAGAGCGCCATCACCTTCATTGACGGCGAGAAGGGCATCCTGCGCTACCGCGGCTACCCGATCGAGCAGCTGGCGGAGAAGAGCACGTTCCTGGAGGTGTCGTGGCTGCTGCTGTACGGCGAGCTGCCCACCGTCACCCAGCTGGCGAGCTTCGCCGACGAGGTGCGGCACCACACGCTGCTCCACCAGGACTTCGACCGGTTCTTCGACTCCCTGCCCAAGGACGCGCACCCCATGCCGGTGTGCGCGGCGGCGGTCGGCGCGCTGGCCACCTTCTACCAGCAGCCCCAGACCGAGCAGCACATCCACGACACCATCGTTCGGCTGATCGCCAAGATGCCGACGATCGCGGCCTATTCCTACAAGCACTCGATCGGCCAGCCCTTCATCTACCCGAACAACAAGCTCGACTACGCCTCGAACTTCCTGCGCATGATGTTCGCCACCCCGTGCGAGGACTACACGGTGGATCCCACGCTGGCGCGCGTCCTGGACCTGCTGCTGATCCTGCACGCGGACCACGAGCAGAACTGCTCCACCAGCACGGTGCGCATGGTGGGCAGCTCGCAGGCGAACCTGTTCGCGAGCATCGCGGCGGGCATCAGCGCGCTGTGGGGCCCGCTGCACGGCGGCGCCAACCAGCAGGTGATCGAGATGCTCGAGCGCATCGCCCAGGAGGAGGGCAGCGCCGAGAAGTTCATCGCCAAGGCCAAGGACAAGAACGACACCACGCGGCTGATGGGCTTCGGCCACCGGGTCTACAAGAACTACGACCCGCGCGCCTCCATCCTCAAGAAGGCGTGCGGCGACGTGCTCAACAAGCTCGGCATCTCGAGCAAGCTGCTCGAGATCGCGATGAAGCTCGAGGAGATCGCGCTCAAGGACGACTACTTCGTGAGCCGGAAGCTTTACCCCAACGTGGACTTCTACTCCGGCGTGATCTACAAGGCGCTCGGCGTCCCGGTGAACATGTTCACCGTGCTGTTCGCTATGGGCCGCCTGCCGGGGTGGATCGCGCAGTGGCTCGAGATGCACTACGACGCCGACACGCGCATCTGCCGGCCGCGGCAGATCTACACCGGCGCCACCAAGCGGGACTACGTCCCGATGGCGGCGCGTGGCGCGCGGTGACGCAGGCGACTGCCACGAGGAGCGCGGCGAAGCGTTTCGAAGAGCGGGTAGACCCCCTTACCGGGGAGCGCTATCTGGCGGTCTTCAAGCGCGGAGCCGCGCTCCGCGACGACCCGCTCCTCAACAAGGGCACCTGCTTCTCGCTGGAGGAACGGGACGCGCTGGGGCTGCGCGGCATCCTGCCGCCGGCCGTCTCGCCGCTCGCCGAACAGGAGCGGCGCGCCTACCAGAACTACCAGCGGGCCGGGGACGAGATCCAGCGCTACCTGTTCCTGGCCGCGCTGCAGGACCGCAACGAGACCCTCTTCTACCGCCTGCTGTTCGACCACCTGGAGGAGATGACGCCCATCGTCTACACCCCCACGGTGGGGAAGGTGTGCGAGCGCTACAGCCACATCTATCGGCGCCCGCGTGGGGTCTACGTCTCCGCGCTGGATCGCGGGCGCATCGCGGAGGTGCTGCGCAACGCCGAGCGCGACGACGTGCAGGTGATCGTCGTCACCGACAACGAGGCCATCCTGGGGATCGGCGACCAGGGCGTGGGGGGCATGGGCATCCCGATCGGGAAGCTCGCCCTCTACACCGCGGGGGCCGGCATCCACCCGGCGCGCGGGCTGCCGCTGGACTTCGACGTGGGCACCGACAACCCGCAGCGGCTGGAGGACCCGCTCTACCTGGGCGTGCGCCAGCCGCGCCTGCGGGGAGAGGCCTACTATTCCCTGCTGGACGAGCTGGTGGAGGCCGTGGCCGAGGTGTTCCCGGGCGCGATCGTGCAGTGGGAGGACTTCGCCAACCGCAACGCCTACCGCATCCTGGAGCGCTATCGCCGCAGGCTCCCCAGCTTCAACGACGACATCCAGGGGACGGGCGCCGTGGTGGTGGCGGGCGTGCGCACCGCCCTGCAGCAGGTGGGACGGCGGCTGGAGGACGAGCGCGCGGTGTTCTTCGGCGCCGGGGCCTCGGGGGCGGGCTCGGCGCTGGCGCTGCGCGCCTCGATGCGCGCGGCGGGCGTGCCGGCCTCGGAGCTTTCGGTCCGCGTGGTCTGCCTGGACACCCAGGGCCTGATCCTGGCGGACCGCCCGGGCCTCGAATGGCAGAAGAAGGACGTGGCGGCCGATCCGGCGCTGGTGTCGTCCTGGACCGGCGGGGTGGACGGCCGCTTCTCCCTGCTCGAGGTCGTGCGCCACTTCCGCCCCACCATCCTGGTGGGGGCCTCCGGCCGGCCGGGCGCCTTCACCGAGGAGGTGGTGCGGACCATGCACCGCGGCTGCGAGCGCCCCATCGTCCTGGCGCTCTCGAACCCCACCAGCAACGTCGAGGCGGTCCCCGCCGACATCCTGCGCTGGACCGACGGCGCGGCGGTGATCGGGACGGGAAGCCCCTTCCCGCCGGTCGAGCACCGGGGCGTGGTCCGCACCATCGGCCAGGGTAACAACGCCCTCATCTTCCCGGGCGTCGGGCTGGGCGCCTCCGCGGTGGGCGCGCGCTGGCTGCCCGACGAGGTGTTCGCCGCCGCCGCGGAGGCGCTCTACCAGTTCACCGCGGCCGGCCGCCCCGAAGGCGGGGCGATCTACCCCCCGCTCGCGCAGCTGCGCGAGGTCTCGCGCGCGGTGGCGACCGCCGTGGCCCGCGCGCTGGTGGACGCGGAGGCGGCGCCGCTGCTCGCGCGCGGGGAGATCGAGGAGCGCATCGCCGCGGCGGTCTGGGAGCCGGTCTACCGGCCCTACCGGCCGGGGTGGGCGGAGGCTTGACACGTACGCATCCTGCGTACGTGAGTACGCAGGATGCGTACGAGAGGTGCGCTCGACGCCCTTCTGCCGGGCGCACGGAACCGAATCCTGGTGGCCCTCCTGGCCCAGCCCTCATGAGCCCGCGGCCTGCAAGCGCGATTCGCACGGCATCCGGCGACCATCATCATCCAGGCAGACCTCGGGCGGCGGGATCGCTCCCGCCGCCCGATCGGTCGGCCGTCGCGGCTCGCGCTACTGCCGCATCACCACCAGCTCGGAGGTGTGGAAGGTCACTTCCTGTCCGGCCTTGACGATGGACTGGTAGCCCTTCGACTTCAGGACCGCGCCGGTCGCGGCCGCGCCGCCCAGCACGCCGCCCACCACCGCGCCCTTGTTGCTGCCGCCGAGCACCTTGCCCAGCAGGGCGCCGGCGGCCGCGCCGCCCGCGATGGCCGCGGCGTTGCGGCCGCTGGCCGAGGCCGCGAACAGCGTGTCGGCGCTGGCGTGGAGCGGATGGGTCTTGCCCATCACCTCCACCGAGGTCACGGCCAGCACCAGGTAGGCCCGCACGCTCCGGCCGCCGGCGGGCTGCACCGCCGTGATCACGCCGTTCACCTTGCTGCCGGCCGGGATCGGCGCCGCCGTGCCGACGATGACCGGATCCTTGACCACGCCGCTCCACGGCTCGCCCGGCTGGGCCGTCTCGGAGGTGATCTCGGCATCCACCGTGAGCTTCAGGGCGGTTCCCGCGGGCACCTTCACGCTGGGCGCCTCGGCCACCGGGGCCGGCTTGGGCTTGGAGACGGTCTTGGGCTTGGGCTTCTGCGGGGGCGGAGCCGGCTCGGGCTGCTGCTGGAACTGCTGCTCGGGCGTGAGGCTGCCGGGCGCCGGCTCGCTGGGGTTGGAGGCGAACAGGCTGTCGCTGCTGGCGGCGCTTTCCGCCTGCTGCTCCGCCTTGCGCGCGCATCCGGCGGCGAGGGCCAGCAGGAGAGCTGCGGCCAGGGTGAACGAGATCCAACGCTTCATGATGGGTGACCCTCCGTGGCGGCCGAGAAGGCTGGTCGTGGGAACGCGCGGGTTAACCCGGGTTATTCATGAGCCCGCGGCCTGCAAGCGCCATCTGCAGGGCATCCGCGG
>JBBIHL010000037.1:0-12227 GCA_037447075.1 Candidatus Eiseniibacteriota bacterium
GGGGAGACCGACTGGGAGGACCTGGTGCGGGGCCCGGTGCGCTTCCGCAACGACCTGCTCGACGACTTCGTGCTGGTGCGCTCGGACGGCTTGCCCACCTACAACTTCGCCTGCGTGGTGGACGACCGCTTGATGGCCATCACCCACGTCGTGCGGGGCGACGATCACATCTCGAACACGCCGCGCCAGCTGCTGCTCTACCGCGCGTTCGGCTGGGAGCCGCCGCGCTTCGCCCACGTCCCGATGATCCTGGGCCCCGACGGCAGCCGGCTCTCCAAGCGCCACGGGGCCGCCTCGGTCCAGGCCTTCCGCGACCTGGGCTACCTGCCCGGCGGGCTGGTGAACTTCCTGGCCCTGCTGGGCTGGTCGTACGACGGCCAGCGCGAGCTCTTCTCCCTGGACGAGCTGGTGGAGCACTTCCGCCTGGAGCGGGTGGGCAGCAACCCCGCCGTGTTCAACCTGGAGAAGCTGGAGTGGATGAACGCGCAGCACCTGCGCAACCTTCCCGAGGACCTGCGGGTGGTGCTGGTGAGCGACTACCTGGCCGGTCGCGGGGTGGACCTTGCGGGGCGCAGCGCCGACTGGGTGCGCGTCCTGGTGCGGGCCATCGGCGACCGCCTCAAGACCCTGGCCGACGCGGCGGCCTACGGCGGCTTCCTCTTCACCGACGAGGTCGCGCCCGACGAGGCGACGTGGGTGGAGTTCCTGGAGCGCCCCGAGGCGGGGCCGCGCCTCAAGCGTCTGGCCGAGCGCCTGGCCGCCCTCGACGACTGGAGCCCTCCGTCCATCGAGCGGGCGCTGCGGGGGCTGGCCGAGGAGCTGGGCGTGAAGGCCGGGGACCTCATTCACCCTTCGCGCGTGGCGCTCACCGGCAAGAAGGTGAGCCCGGGCATCTTCGAGGTGATCTACCTGCTGGGTCGCAAGGCGGCGACCGAGCGGTTGAGCGACGCCGCCGATCGCTGGACGGAGGAGTCTCCCCGCTCGGCCACCCGCATCGCCGCCCCCGCCGAGACGCCCCCGCTGCGCGGGTCTTGAGGCCCGGCGGCGCCCGGAATCCCCGCTTCCGCCGCCACGCCCGCTTGAACCGTCCGCGCGCGCTCTGCTAGCTTGCGGTCTGCGCGGCCGCGTCGCGCCGCGTCACCACAGCGCTGCCCGGTAGTGTAACGGTAGCACGACTGGCTCTGGACCAGTTAGTCGAGGTTCGAATCCTTGCCGGGCAGCCATTCTTCCTGCGAGCCCCGCAAGCCTGCGAGGCGGCTTCCGCTGCCCGGCCGGCCCCGCACGCGCCCGCGCGCCTACAGCCAGCGGCGTCCCCTCAGCCAGGCGTAGACGGCGAGCCCCACCGCCAGCATGAGCCCCAGCGCCCACAGGTACCCGTAGCGCCACCCCAGCTCGGGCATGTGCCGGAAGTTCATCCCGTAGAGGCTGGTGACCAGCGTCACCGGCATGATGATGACGGAGAAGGCCGTCAGCACCTTCATCACCTCGTTGAGCCGGTTGGATACCTGGGTGGCGTAGATGTCGAGCAGCGCGGCGAGCTCGTCGCGGAACGAGTCCAGCAGGTCTCCGACCCGCACCATGCGGTCGTAGACGTCGCGCAGGTAGGGGCGCGTCTCCGGGCGGATGGGGGCGAACTCCACCCGGCTCAGCGAGAGGATGGTGTCGCGCTGCGGCCCGGCGATGCGCCGCAGCATGGCCATGCCGTGCTTGAGGCGCAGGATCTCCGCCAGCACGCGCTGGCCCGGCGCGTGGAAGCAGCGTTCCTCCAGCCCGTCGAGTCGCCCCTGGATGAACTCGATGATCGGCAGGTAGTTGTCCACCATCACGTCCAGCATGAAGTGCACGAGCCGGTCGGGCCCGCGCCCCAGCAGCTCGGGCCGGCGCGGCAGGGTCTGCATCGCCTGGGTGACGCCGCGGGTGGGCCCTTCGTGGTAGGTGACCAGGTAGCGCTCTCCGATCAGCATGTCGAGCTCGCGAAGCACCGGTTCCGGCGCCTCCTCGTCCCAGCGCGCGGAATGGACGGCCAGGTAGAGGTAGTCGCCGTAGCTGTCCACCTTGGGGTGGTTGATGTCGTGCACGCAATCCTCGATGGCGAGCGGATGGAAGCCCAGGGCGGGCGCGAGTGCGTCGAAGCCTTCCGTGCCGGTGTTGTCGAGGTCGATCCAGACGCGGGCGGCGGCGTCGGCGAGCACGGCCGGAAGCCGGGCAGGGTCGAAGTCCTCCACACGGCCGTTGCGGGCGGCGACGCAGCGAATCATGGCGGCAGCCTACAATGAATCGCCCGGCCCCGGAATGGCCGGGGGACCGCGGGCCGCCCCGTGATGCGGATGCTTGACCGGTGCGGGGGGCGCCTATAGATTCCGCCGCGCTCCGCCCCGCCGGGAAGCGGGGCCCGTGGCGCTATCGTCTAGGGGTCCAGGACAGGTGGTTCTCAGCCATCAGACCGGGGTTCGAATCCCCGTAGCGCTACCAACACCTACGCGAGCGCCCTCGGTCGGTGTGGCCGGATGTGAGGCAGTTCAGCCCCCCGAACCGATCTTCTTGACCGCCTCGGCGAGGTCCGACTCGCTCACGATCGCGCTCCGGCGGTAGACCGCCTCGGTCTTGTGGCCGGTCAGCTTCATGGCCACGCTGCGCGGGATGCCGGCCCGCTCCAGGGTCCTTACCGCGCTGCGCGTCAGGTCGTACGGGACTCGTCCGGGAACCTTCCAGACGTGGTTCTGGGGCGTCCCGCCATCCCGGCACTGCGTGCGGCCGGGATATGTCAGAACGGCGTCCGACCGCTCCCAAGAGGAACGGTGAGCCCGCCATCCCTGCTCTACCGTGCGTGCACGACTCGCATCGTCCTGGTCTGGTGTTCCTGCGTCAGGCTCAACAGGTAAACCCCAGGCCGCAGGCGCCCCACGCCTTCCGCTCGAACGAGCAGGCGCCGGCCCGCCTCCGGTCCGATGGCTTGAGACCATACGCGGCGACCCGACACGTCAAAGAGATCGAGGCTTGCGGGGGCCGTTCCGCGAAGCGAGACCTCGGCCGCGAAGCTCTCCCAGAATGGATTGGGTCCGATCAGTCTCAGCGAGACATCCGCATCGCCGACCAGAGCGACATCCTCGAAAACCGTTCTTCGCCGACCTCGCCCCTCCGTGGCGAGCTGGAGCGCCCATAACCAGTCGTTCTCGAACACCAGTTCCCGGCGCCGGCGCGAATCGTAGACCGCGTCCGGCGCAGTCCACACAGGGACAGCGGCGTCCCCAGGAGAGATCAGGTGCCAAGTCAGATCGTCGAACCGGAACTCCCAGGCATCATCGAAAGGACCTTTGGAGAAGGGACCCGGCACGAAGCCGCCGACCATGATCATCCGGTCGCCGATCGGATCCTGAACGAGACTGTGAAAGGCACGGTCCCGTGGGCGTTGGCCGAGCGGTTGACCTGCGGTGTCGAGGGAGCACCATACGCCAACACCAGAGAGCGCAAGGGCCCAGGTATCGTTGTAAGTCGCCCAGCTATCTGCATCGGGTAGGCCGCCGCCGAACACGACCATCCGATCGCGCTGTTCATCGTAGACCGCCGCGTGTCCGCCGCGCGGCCGCCAGTCCCCAAGGGTAACCAGCGGAGTCCATTCGAACACGCCTTTCAGCGAGAGCGACCAGACATTGTGCTGACTGGTGACGTCCGGGCCGAGGCCGCCGGAGACGATCATCCGATCACGGAGGGGGTCGTAGATCGCCGCGGCGACGTAGCTGACGGGTGCGTCTCCGACCGTGGTGAGTCGTGACCAGGCAGGCGGATCCTGAAGACTCAGCTCCCACGTGTCGGACAGGATCCGGCGCCCGTCCCATCCCCCGTGCACGATGATCCTGCTACGAATCGGGTCGAAGATGCTCGCGGCACCGTGTCTTGCCGGAGGGATCTCGCCGATCGCGGCTTGCACCGTCCACCCCCCGTCGGCTCCGAACGAGTACGACCACACATCGGGGCCTTCGTAGGTCACCGATCGCGAAGGGGGTCGTACGCAAGGAGACCGCGGCCGGTATACGGCGTGGGCGGGATGCCGTCCGGTGGCGCAACGTGGGACCAGCTCGGCGCGGGACTCAGATTGAGAGCCCAGACATCACCGTAGGGCGTGCCCCCGCCTCCGCCGTAGACGAGGATCCGCCGCCGGTCGAGGTCGAACACGTTCGACGCAAAATACCGAGCCCGGGGCCGCTCCGATGCCACCGTCAGTGTTGACCAGCGCATGTCATCGAAGGAAAGCGCCCACACGCCCGCGATGCCTCCGAAGCACTGCGTGTCCACTCCGGACGCTCCGTAGCCGTCGATCACGATCATCTGCCTACCTGCGGGATCGTAGGTGGCGCCGTGGGCCTGAATGCCGCAGGGCGGCTCACCGCTGATGCGAGGGGTCAGGTTCGTCCACTTGGGTGGATCGGTCAGCGACAACAACCAGACGTCGTTGGTCTGCTGCGCGCATGCGAACGGAGGCGGGCAGGCCTTCGGACTCGCACCGCCAAAGACGACAATGCCGCCGATGTCAGGCGCGAACACCGCTGAGTGCGAGGCGCGCGGGGCCGGAGGCGGTCCGACCGGGTCCAAACGGGACCATGTGGGGCGCTTCGCGAGGGTGAGTTGCCAGAGGTCGTTCATGTACCGCTCGCCCCACTCGGTCTCGCCCCGCCCTCCGAACACCAAGACCCTGCCGCTCGCGGGGTCGAGGGTGGCCGTGTGACGGTAACGCGCGGGTGGGATCGATCCGGAAGGATGTAGCTGCCGCCACTTCGGCCGGCCTTTGAGCGACAACTCCTCCAGGTCGCTACGCTTGCCCGAGGAGTCCTCGCCGCCGAAGACCAGCACGCGATCCTGGCGTGAGTCGAAGACACCTGCGGATCCAAACCTCGGTGAAGGCGGTTCGCCAAGCGGAACCAGTCGCTTCCACCGTGGTTCCCGGCTCAGACTCAGGACCCAGAGATCGTTGGTGCTTCTGCCACCGCCGTATGCGCCACCGCCGACGCGTCCGCCGAAGACCACCAGGCGTCGGTGGTCAGAATCGAAGACGCACGTCTGCTCCGCTCGCCCAGGAGGGGCGAGTTCGCTCCACAGAGCGCTTTGAGGTCGCTCGGGGGGAGGGAAGGGGCGGGCCGTACCGGATTCGGCGGCGCCCGCGAGGTTCGTTGAAGATGCAGGGTCCCCCGCGGCTGGACCGACCATGAGCGCAAGGGCGATGATGCTTGCGGCGTTGGACGACCTGGCGACTCGAATGCGGTTCCTCATGCCCACCCTCCACTACCCCGGTCGCCACTTCCGAGTGTAGCACTTGAGTCGCAAGTCGTACAGGATGCCCTCTGCGCCCATGAACGGGCAGCGCCGGTGCTCGCTCGGGAGTGGGGCGGTCTGGCATAAGATCCGGACCTGCGGATGTCCCGGCGTCAGGATGTTCCACAGACTCATGTCCGGGGTCGTGCCCGGGGGCTGGCCGGCCGCGTTTCCGGTGTTGTGGCAGCCACGTGTCCGACTACGCCTTGGCGGCCCTCGTCCGGTCCGCCATTCATGCGAGCTCCAAGGCCTTCACTGCCCGCGGATGGGTCTTCAGCCATCAGACCGGGGTTCGAATCCCCGTAGCGCTACCAGACCGGGGGCGTCGCACCGGCGCTCGTCGGGGCGACCGCCGGCGCTCAATCCTCCTCGATCAGCTCGAGCTCGGTGGGGGGCGCCTGGCAGTGCGGGCACGCGGCCGGGATGCCCTCGCCGCGCGGGAAGAGCTCGCCGCACTGAAGGCAACGCCACGCCAGCTCGAAGGGGGCTCGGGGCGGCGCGGGGTCCGCCGGGCGTGGGGAGTCCATGCGGCCAATCTAGCATCCGTTCGCGCGGGCCGCCTCCCCCGGCCACGATCCCGGCCCCCCGTACGGCGGTCCAGTCTCCCGGGCCCGCGACCGATACCCTCCGCGGCTCCTCGGGGCCCAGACCTCCCCCTGTCGGTTTCGGCTACTCTATGTCGTGGTGCGGGTTGAGGGTGCGGGTTCCGGGTTGTGCCGGCGTGCAAGTTGCATGGCGCTCCGAATGCTTACTTGTTGCGGCGTCGTCGCTTGACAGCGTGCGTCGGCATGCCTAACATGTTTGATGAAGCATTCGGTGTGGGCAGCACGCGCCCCGGGGCCGCACACTGCGGTGCTCGGGCGTCAACCCGCGGCGGCCTGATCCAACGACCGCGTCCTAGGAGCGTAGTTTCCGTCGTGGGGAAGTCCTCACCTCGCCCAAGTGCCCCTTCGGGCTGCAGGGGCACGCCACAGGCACGAACGCCCGAAACCTGGCTGCCGCTCGCAAGGCGCGGCCCTCCCTTGTCGGCGTTTCGCCTGAAGAGACACGCGTGGTTCGCAGGCCGGGTGCCCGCCCGGCGCTTCGGGCATTAGACGCCGAGACGAAGAGAGGAGCCATGGGCCTCAAACGGACGCCGCGCTATCTCCTTCTCACCCTGGGCTACGCCTCCCTCCTCCAGGTCTCCTACCTGCTCGCGCTCGCCCTGCGCTTCGAGGGCGACGTGCCGGACCGCTTCTGGACCGGCTACCTCCAGGCCGCCGTGCCCTTCACGCTCCTCTCGCTGCTCGGGTACCTGGCGGCGGGCCTCTACCACGGGCTGTGGCGCTACGCCAGCACCGTGACGCTCTGGCAGGTGTTCAAGGGGGTGTCGCTCTCGGCCATGTCGCTGGCGCTGATCGGGCTCTACACGCCCCGCGTCCTCTTCCCCCACAGCGTCGTGATCCTGGTCTGGCTGTGGGAACTCGTGCTGCTGGGCGGGGCGCGGTTCTCGTGGCGGGTGGCGCGCGACCGCGTGCTGACGCCCACGCCGCGCCGCGCCCGGCGCACGCTGGTGGTGGGAAGCGGCACCCAGGGCGTGAACCTGGTGCAGGACATGCGCCGCGGCCAGTCGGGCGAGGAGCAGCTGCGGCCGGTGGGCTACATCGACGACGACGGCCGGCTGACCGGCCACATGATCGAGGGCATCAAGGTCCGAGGCACCATCGCCGACCTGCCCCGGGTCATCCAGGATCAGCGGGCGGAGGTCGTGATCATCGCCCAGCCCGATCTGCCGGCCAAGGTGGTCCGCGAGATCGCGCGCTTCTGCGGCGAAGCCGGCGTGCAGGTCAAGACCCTGCCGGGACTCTCCGACCTCAAGGAGGGGCGGACCGCGCTCTCGCAGGTGCGCGACGTGCGCATCGAGGACCTGCTGGGCCGCCTGCCCGTCAACATCAACGTCGAGGAGATGGCCGAGTTCCTGCGCGGCGAGCGCGTGATGGTGACGGGCGCGGGGGGCAGCATCGGCTCCGAGCTGTCGCGCCAGATCGCCGATTTCGCGCCCGCGCAGCTCCAGCTGCTCGACCACGCCGAGAACGGCCTCTACTACATCATCACCGAGCTGCAGGCGAACTCCCCGCGCCTGGACGTGGTCCCGCTGGTGGCCGACATCAAGGACGCCGACGGGCTCAACGCCATCTTCGATCGCTACAGCCCCACCGTGGTGTTCCATGCCGCCGCGCACAAGCACGTCCCGCTGCTCGAGGCCAATCCGCGCGAGGCCGTGCTCAACAACGTGATGGGCACCCGCCACCTGCTGCAAGCCTCCGACCGCACCGGCGTGCGCAAGTTCGTGCTCATCTCCACCGACAAGGCAGTCAATCCCACCAGCGTCATGGGAGCCTCGAAGCGGGTGTGCGAGATGTTGATGCAGAGCCTGTCCCAGCGCAGCCGCACGCGCTTCGCCGCCGTGCGCTTCGGCAACGTGCTGGGCAGCGAAGGCAGCGTGCTGCCGCTGTTCCACCGCCAGCTCGACCGCGGCGGCCCGCTCACCGTGACCCATCCCGAGGCGCGGCGCTACTTCATGACCATCCCCGAGGCGGTCAAGCTGGTGATCCAGGCCGGCGCCATGGGGCGGGGCGGCGAGGTGTTCCTGCTCGATATGGGCGAGCAGGTCCGCATCGTGGACCTGGCGCGCCAGCTCATCCGGCTGGCGGGGCGCGACGAGGTCGAGATCCGCTTCACCGGCCTGCGACCCGGCGAGAAGCTCTTCGAGGAGCTGCACTACGAGGGCGAGCGCACCCGCATGACGCGGCACGAGCGCATCTTCATCTGGGACCTGGATGCCCGGGACTACGCGGCGCTGCTCTCGGAGGTGCTGGACCTGGAGGCGCTGGCCCGCGGCGGCGAGGCGGCGGAGATCCGGGCGGGGCTGCACCGGATGGTGCCCGAGTACCGCGAGGCGCCCGAGTTCCCGCTCTCCGCGGCGGTGGAGGGCGGCCGGGTGGTGGAGCTCCCCGCGGTGGCGGCCCCGCCGCCCGCCGAGACGCGTGACTGGGAGGACATGGGCCGCCGGGCGCTGTCGGTGGCCGGTGCCGCCGTCCTGCTGGCGCTCTCGGCGCCGTTGTGGGTGCTGCTGCTGCTCGAGGCGGGGCTGCGCCGGGAGCCCAGCCTGCTGGTGCGCGAGGTCCGCGTGGGCCGGACGCGCCGCCGCTACGACCGCCGCAGCGTGGCCTCGCGGGTGCGCATTGACCGGCGCTCGCGCGAGCGCCGCGTGGTGGAGCTGCCCGGGATCCCCTTCACCTGCCTGCGCTTCCGCTCCGACCTGGGGCCGGTGAGCCGATTCCTGGCGCGGCGGGGGTGGGACCGCGCGCCCTTCCTGCTCAGCGTGCTGCGCAACGACATGAGCCTGGTGGGGCCGCGGCCGGAGCTGTGCGACGACGTGCGCCGCTGGCAGGACGCCGTGCCCGAATACCCGCGCCGCTTCCGGGTGAGCCCGGGAATCGTCAGCCTGTCCCAGGTCGCCGGCTGCGTCGGGGACGGCCTGGACGGCGCGATCCGGCGCACCCACTACGACCTGCACTACGTGGAACACGCCTCGCTGCTGCTCGACGTGCGCACGCTGGCGCGGGCCGCCGGGAACGCCCTGCGAAGGCGGGAGACCGGCGTGCCGCCGCCGGCGCGACGAGTGGCCGCGACCGTGGCCAAGGGAGTCAGCCGATGAACGTTCGAGGCATGCTTGCGGCGCTGGCGGTGGGGACCGCCCTGGGGTGGTGGACCGAGGCGGCACGGGCCGACGACTACCGGATCGGGAAGGAGGACGTGCTGGCCATCTCGGTCTGGCTCCACCCGGAGCTGGAGCGCAGCGCCACGGTGAACGCCGACGGCAAGATCGTGTTCCCCCCGGTGGGGGAGATCCAGGCCGACGGCCTCACCGCCAAGGAGCTGGGCGTGCGCATCGCCGAGCGGCTGGGATCCTACCTGCGACAGCCCACGCAGGTGACGGTGACCGTCTCGCAGTTCAACAGCCGCGTGCTGTTCGTCAATGGCGCGGTGGCCCGTCCGGGCAAGTACGGCTTCGAGAGCCTGCCCGGCCTGGTTGAGGTGATCGGCACCGCCGGCGGCGCGACGCCGGGAGCCGACCTGAGCCAGGTGCAGATCATCCGCCGCGAAGGGACCGCGCGCCGCACCCTGGTCGCCGACGTGGCCGCCGCCATGCGCAGCGAGTCCGAGGCCGTGCTCCCCGAGCTGCGGCCGGGCGACACCATCGTGGTGCCCGCCGCGCTGACCGGGGCCGGGGCGGCGACCTCGGCCGGCGAGGTGGTGGCCGTGCTGGGCGAGGTCCAGAAGCCCGGGCTCTACGGGGTGGGGCAGGGGCAGGACATCCTCCAGGTGATCTCGCAGGCCGGCGGGGCGACCCCGCGCGCCAACCTGCGGCGCGTGCGCGTCGTGGGACGCACGGGCGGCGCGCAGACCGTCTTCACCGTGGACGTGCGCAACACCATCGAGCACGGCGCAGCCCATCCGTTCGTGGTGCGCCCCGGGGACGTGGTCGTCATCGACCCCAGCGGCGCCTCGGCCGCGGCGCGGGGCTGGGGCGGGTTCACCAGCCTGCTGTCCACCGCGCGCGACATGTTGAGCGTCGCCTTGCTGATCGACCTGGTCAACAGCGGGGGAACCAACCGCAATCCATGAGCACCGCGCCCAATAGCCCGCAGCTCGACCTGCGGGACCTGCTCCGCGTCCTGCTGCGCCGGCGCTGGCTGCTCCTGCTCCCGTGGCTGGCGGCGGCCGGCCTGGGCGTGACCGGCGCCTTCCTGCTGCCGCCGGTCTACTTCAGCACGGTGATCATGCGCATCGAGCGGCCCCAGCAGCTCAAGAACCTGGGGGACATCGTCAGCTCCGGATTCGGGGACCAGCAGGCCGACATCATGCGCGAGCAGGTCCAGAGCCAGGTGTTCCTGCGCAGCGTGATCCAGGCCACCGGGCTCAAGAGCGAGCCGCGCACGCGGGTCTGGGCGCTCGGCCAGCGCGCCCGCTACCCGGGGATGGCCGACGACGACGTGGTGGAGGCCGCCCTGATGGACTACCTGCGCGCCAACGTCGTCATCCAGAAGGGCAAGGGGAACATCTTCCAGCTCTCGGTCGGGGACCCCTACCCCGAGCGCGCGCGCCGGCTGGCCGACGCGGTCGCCAACGGCTTCGTGGCCACCTCCAAGGCGGCCCAGCTGGAGGCGCTGCGGGCCACCCAGGAGTTCACCAGCGACCAGCTGCTGGTCTACAAGCATCGCCTCGACGAGGCCGAGGGCCGGCTCGAGGCGTTCCGCCGCGCCCAGCTCGCCTCCAGCGTGGCCAGCGGCCAGGTCGGTGGGGGCAACGTCTCGGCCGCGCGCGCCCTGGTGGACGCCGCCGACCTCGAGCTGGACGAGCTGCGCGGCCGCGCCGCGACCCTGCGCTCGCAGCTCGGCGGGGCCGTGAGCGACGCCGAGGTCGCGCGCGTGACCTCGGCCGACGTGCGCAGCCTGGCGGCGCAGATGGCCTCCCTCGAGCGCCAGCTGGCCGCGTCGCTGCTCACCGACCCCGGCCAGGGCGGCGCCGGCATCCGCTTCCAGCTGGCCCGCCGCTACGGCGAGTGCGAGGCGGCGATGCTGGCGGCCGTGGCGGAGGCCGTGCCCAGCCTGCCGTCCGAATCCCGCCAGCTGCTGGTGCGACTGCGCATGGCCCAGATCGAGCAGCAGTCGGTGCAGGCCCGCCGTTCCCACCTGGCGGCCCAGATCGCCGACTACGAGCACCAGGTGGTCAGCACCCCGGACCGCGAGACCGAGGAAGAGCACTTGAAGGGCGAGGTGGAGGCGAACCGGGCGCTCTACAACACCTTCCTCCAGCAGCTGGCGGCCGCGCAGATCTCGGAGGCCTTCCAGAACGCCAAGGTGGGCGGGCGGTTCGTCGTCATCAACCCGGCCACCCTGCCGACCGCCCCGGGCAAGCCCAACCGGCCCGCCCTCATCCTGCTCTCGCTGGTGGTGGGCGGGGTGCTGGGCGTGGGCACCGTGTTCCTCGCCGAGCACCACGACTTCTCGATCAAGGACGCCGAGGACGTGGAGCAGCTGCTCGGGCTGCCCCTGCTGGGCGCCATCCCGCGTTCGCCCGAGCTCGAGCGCCTGCGACGGCATCGCCACTCGCCCCGGTCGCCCCACGCCGAGGGCGGGCTCATCAACTTGCTCAAGGTGGAAAGCCCGATGGGGCTGGAGTTCCGCCGCATCTACCTGAAGCTGGCGCGCTCGCCCCATCGGCCGCTGCCGCCCTCCCTCCTGGTCACCAGCGGCTCGCGCGCCGAGGGCAAGACCACGGTGTCCGCCTGCCTGGCGCTCACCCTGGCGCGGGAGTCCGGCCGGCAGGTGCTGGTGGTGGACTTCGACCTGCGCAGCCCCTCCCTGCACCGGGCCCTGGGGCTGCCCAGCTCCAGCCGCGGGCTGGCGCAGATGCTGGACGCCCGCTCGTTCGAGGAGCGCCTGGTGCGCGCCACGGCGGCGCCGCACCTGCTGTTCCTGCCCGCGGGGAAGTCGGATCGGCCCGCGTCCGCGCTCATCACGGACGAGTCGGTCGAATGGTTCATGCGCGAGGCCCGGAGCCGCTACCCGCTGGTCGTGGTGGACTGCGCGCCCAACCTGGCGGTGCCGGACGCCTTCGTGCTGGGCCGCGTCTGCGACGCGGTGGTGTTCGTGGTCAAGGCGGGCGCCACGGTGCGCAAGGCGGCCGAGTTCGGCGTGCGCCAGCAGCGGGAGACGCGCGACAACCTGCTGGGCGTGCTGATGAACGATGCGAGCGAGGTCCTGCCCTACTACTACGGCTACCGCTACAACTACTACGGCTACGCCACCACCGAGGCCGCGGCCGGGGATTCCTAGGTGGACCCGGACCGCCGCCACCGCCCCCCCGCGCCG